>CAIYCZ010000250.1 GCA_903924805.1 uncultured delta proteobacterium
ATGCACGTGGATGTCCATGCGCTCGAAAACCTCAAAATCTATCCCCAGCAGCGCAGCCCGCGACTTGACATATGTCAGAGCGGCCTGTCCGGATTCCTGCATCACGTTCCCGATTTGCCCGTCCGCGGCGTTCGGCGATGGTAAATTCTTTTGTCCCCGGGAACAGGGTAAACGGATTGAAAATGTACTGGGAGGGCTTTGCTTCGTGTATAAAGTCAATGCTTGCCCGGAGGGTTTCAGCCGTTTCTCCGCGGCTTCCTGCGATCAGGTAATATCTGATCTGGAAACCGAACTTCTTTGCCATGCCGGTTGCCGCCCGCACCTCATCAGGAGTGGTCCGCTTATTGAGCCTGCGCAGGATCTCCGGCGCTGCTGACTCGACCCCGAGGCTTATCCGCTGACAGCCGGCCGCACGCATGGCATACAATACCTCTTCATCAAGCGCATCAGAGCGCGTATCGCAGCTCCAGAGGAAGTTAAGCCGGCGCCTCACGATTCCCTCACAGATAGCAAGCGCGCGCGTTCGGTTGCCGGTAAAGGTATCATCCTTGAAGGCTAATGCTTTGTGCCCCTGGATGTTAACCATTTTCTCAAGCATGTCAAGGACATAGCCTGCTGAATGAAAGCGCGCTTTCTTCCCCCATATAAACGAAGATGCGCAGAAGGTACAGGCGCATTGGCAGCCGCGCGATGTGAGCACTATGTAATCATCAAAATAATCGCAGGGCGCGGCAAGAGAATCAAGGTCTGTACTCCGCTTGCGCGGCGCGGCTGTTTCTATCCCCTGCCGTGAACGGCAGGCAGTACCCGGGATACCGGGGATGGGTTGACCGCGCTCAAGGCGCGCAACTAATTCAAAAAACGTTTCTTCTCCTTCACCGATTATGATGGTATTGATGGCAGCGCAGTGCTCAAGCATCTCGCAGGGCAGGGCTGAAGCGTGCGGGCCGCCGACGGCAATGTGCGCCTCAGGATGGATTTCGCGGATAAGCCGCGCGGTTGCCAGCACTCCGCGGCGGTTGGAGGTAAAACAGGAGAGCCCGTAGAGACCGGCAGAAAGACGGCGGATAATTTCACACACGTCGCGCCATGCGAACGTGTACAGATTGAGCACGGTCACATCGTGACCGGCACGCATTCCCTGTGCAGCAAGGCTGAGCAGCCCATAGGGAATATGGACGATATCTCCGCTTAAGCGATAGTGCGGCCTCCAATCTGCCGGAGGTCCATCACCTGACCGGTCAGGATCTTCTCCCGAAGAAGGAATTTTCCAGGGCGGCGGATACATAAGCACGATGCGCATAGGCTACACTATAGGATAAAATAGTTTTGTGTCAATAGCTTGTAGAGCCAGTAACCGGCCGGCGTCGATAACCAGTTGATTTAACTTTTAAGTTGACACAACGGGCAGTTGTCCCTATACTTTCAAACTTTATTTCTATGTATACTGCAGGATAAGGAGAATTACATTATGAAATACGCAGCTGTCAGCTACCGGAGGGCAGTTCTGGAAAAAGGATACACGGACCGGCTGCTGAAGATTGACCTCAGTACACCGGCTATCACTATAGAGGAGATACCGGAACAGACTAAAAGTGACTACGTGGGCGGCAGGGGCTATTGCCTGAAGCTTGTCTATGACGGCACTAATGCTGCGACCCGCTACGACAGCCCGGAAAACGTGCTTGCTCTGTCCGGGGGCCCGTTCTGCGGTGAAACCAGTTTTGTGGGAACCGGCAAGTTCATCGCAGGTACTATCTCTCCCTTAACCAATACCTTTTGCGATTCAAATGTGGGCGGGCATTTTTTTCCGCTGGTGAAGCTATCAGGGTTTGATGCTATTGCCGTCACCGGCAAAACAGATAAAAAACTTATGGTGGTGATTGACGCCGATGCCCAGGAGATAAGCATTATTGATGCCCCTGATGGTGATGTCACGATTCACGGCGCAGAGGGACTCATTGAACAGTGGAAAGGGGATGGTAAGGCGGCAAATGTTGCATTTGTTACCGCAGGCATCGGCGCGCACAATACCTGGTTCGGCTGCCTGAACAGTGTCTATTATGACAGCCGCCGCAAGCGCTGCCGCTCAAAGCAGGCTGGCCGCGGCGGTACCGGTACGGTGCTGACTGCAAAAGGTATGTGGGGGATACTGGTGAAATGCAATATATCCCGAGGGCATGCCAATCATCCTGCTGATCATGAAAAAATCTATGAAGCCGGGCACAAGCTGCGCGATATTATCCGTGAGGTTGACCCTCAGGCAATGCGTCTCAACAATCAGGGGACTACCTCGCTTATTGATATGATGAATGACAACGAACTGCTTCCCGTTAGAAACTTTCAGTTCGGGAGCAATGAGCGGGCGAAAGCTGTTTCAGGAAACGTTTTTGAAAAGGAAGTTTTTACGCAGAACATGCCGGATGGCTGTTATCCCGGATGCAATCTGTCATGCACCAAAGGCTGTGAAAGCTATGTCCTGAAGACCGGTCCCTTTGCCGGCACCCAGGTCGGGGTTGACGGCCCGGAATATGAGACCGCAGCCACTGCCACCAATCTCGGGATTTTTGATATCGACTACATGCTCGAGTACTCATGGTACTGTGACCAGTACAGCCTTGACACCATCAGCGCCGGCGTGACCATGTCATTTGCCTATGAGGCATTTGAGCGTATGCTGCTGACCGAGAAGGATACAAACGGGCTCAAGCTCTGCTGGGGCGATGCCCGCAGCGCCCTTGAGCTTTTGCACCGGGTAGCAGCCGGCGCACCGGGGTTCCCCAAAGCTCTGGGGTACGGGGTCCGGTATATGAAGCAGTGGATTGCGGACCGTGCGGCCCTGCGCCTGGGACGCTCCCGCGAGAGCATTCTGCAGGAGCTGTCGCAGTTTGCCATGGAGACCAAGGGGCTTGAGTTCTCCATGTACATCACCAGGGAATCCCTTGCCCAGCAGGGAGGCTATGGTTTTGCCCTTAAAGGTCCGCAGCATGATGAGTCATGGCTCATTGCCATTGATCAGCTGAGAAAAGAGCTGCCGACCTTTGAGGATAAGGCAGAGGCTTTGATGTGGTTCCCGCTGTTTCGTACCTGGTTCAATATTGTCGGCCTGTGCAAGCTTCCCTGGATTGATGTGCGCAACCCGAAGGCAAAAGATACCCCATTCCCTGCAAAGAATCTGCCCACGGTTGACTACTATCTTGATCTGGTGAACGGAACGCTGGGGACAGAAAAAACCCTGGATGACCTCCTGCTTGAATCCGAGCGCTGCTACATGCTGCAGAAGCTTATTAACCTCAGGCAGGGATTCGGCACCCGGCCGGATGACGCCATACCGCTGCGCGCCATGGCGCCGGTCTTTATACATGAATATCTGTCGCGCAAAAATTACTATGACACCTGTCTTGGTGATGCTGCAGGAGTTGCACTTGACGGTGCGACAAATGAAAAGCGGCTGGTGTTACTTCAGGAATATCGAAAGAGCCAGTATGAAAAGCTGACCGAGGTTGTCTACCAGGAGAAGGGCTATGACCGGCATGGAATCCCCACGGACGAGAAGCTCAAACGGCTTGGATTTGACAAGCCGGAGTTCATGGAGATAGTACGGGCAGCACGCAAGCGGGTGAACGAACGTGCAGCAGCTGCCGAACATGCGGCACAAGAGACATGTGCGGTTAATTAAAGTATACACGAATAGTCAAAATATATAATCCCCCGCAAACCCCCCTTTACTAAAGGAGGACCAAGGGGGATTTTTTTATATTAATTATTCTGGATTCTGACTTCTGAATCCCGTATGCTAACTTCCCTATGACAAAGATTCTGATTATTTATCACTCCCAGGGCGGCAATAACAAGCAGATGGCTGATGCAGTTGCCGACGGGATCAGGTCAATTGACGGAGTCGAAGCGGTCATAAAGCCTGCGCTTGTGGCAACCCTTGATGACCTTGTCAATGGTAATGGCATTGTTATCGGCTCCCCTGAATACTTTGGTTATATGGCAGGTGCGGTTAAAGATTTTTTTGACAGAACCTATGAAAAGGCGCGCGAAGATAAACGGATATTCCGCAAGCCGTATGCAGTTTTTATCAATGCGGGAAATGACGGTAGCGGTGCGCTCATGAATATCGAGCGTATATGCCGCGGATACCAGTTTAAAAAAGTTCTTGAACCAATTGTGGCAAAGGGAGAAATCACGCAAGAGGTGATTGCTCGATGCTTTGCAATGGGCCAGACCATCGCTGCGGGCTGCCGGGAAGGGATTTATTGAACTGAAAGTTACGGGTTGCGCGTAGAATTTGCCACGAATAACACGAATGTTCACACATAAAGATGATCCAGGATGAATGATGTTAGACGCACGGTGCATGGTACAAGATTCAAAGACACAGCACAACTATTCTGTATCAGGCTGTTGAAAAACACCCATCTGCTTCGTTGCGCTCATCCTTCGTCATTGCGACGTACAGTAACGTACGCCTCATTCCTCACGATTTCGCGCGCCTTGCATCCGGATGTTTTTGACCAGCCTGGGGGAAAACTA
>CAIYCZ010000251.1 GCA_903924805.1 uncultured delta proteobacterium
AAGCAGGTGAATGGGTTGGTGGTTGGGCATATGATAAATGGCTTGCAGAATGGGTTAAAATTCAAGCAGGAAAGCTATATGCTTGGAAAAATAGTCGTAAACAGGAGTATAACGATCCCGGTTCAGGAACTATACTTCCCGGGCAAGAGAAATCTTCTAATAAACAGGGGGAATATAAAAAAGGACAATATCAAAAAGGACAATATCAGCGAGGCAAATTGGCTCCGCCACCGAAAATGCAAGATTCACCAATAACAAGATAAACGGGAGGGAATATGAGAATACGTCTATGTACTATTGGATTAAATATGCTTGTTGCATTCTGTCTTATTTCCTGCGCAGGGCACAAGATTGAGCGGCAGCAGCCATCCCCCCAGATTGTGCAGATAGACAACAGCACCTTTTCAGCAGAAGTTGATAGCTTCAATGGCTTTGCCGTAGTGCTGTTTTACAACAAAGAGTACTGGCAGTCGCGGGACATGGAGCAGCGTTTTGAATATTTTGCCGGACGCTATGCCGAATATGCAAAATTCTGCAAATTCCACTGGGACATCAATGCGGAGGCCGCCCCTTACAAGCTTGAAATGCTGCCGACCATGGTGCTGTATAAAAGTGGTGCGGAGATTGACCGCATGAAAGGCATTCCCCCGGATAAGGCAGAAAGGCTCAAATTCAACGACGATATAGAGATGTGGCTCTTGAAAAATGTAGTCGGATTAGAGGGAGACCAGTACACGGCTAACTTCAAATATTTTTTTAAAAACAGCTATAAACTCACGCCCAGCAACTTTTAATACTGAGCGTTCAATTTCTCATAGTCATCAAGGTCTCTGGTAAAGGTACTTTCTCTGTTTGTCCCCGCGGAGATGGGTGATGAGCCTAAAAAATTATGCTTGACGCAGTAACTATTTTAAATGAAAAGCTCAAAAAGGCATTACAGATACGGCATATCGCTTTCGAAGCGGATGCCGGGAGCAATGGCAGGCTCATCTCTGACCTGCTCATTGAACAGGGAAAGATTGATTCTGCAACCACAAATGCCGTACTCGAAGAGGCCTCGGGAGTCCCCTACCTTGATCCCACCATCGTGTCCTTTAGCGGTGTATTCATTGAACACATTAAAAAACTGATACCTTCATCAGTTGCTTTACAGGAAAAGGTATTTCCCGTAAAGCATGAGGGTAATTATGTTCATCTGGTAATGGCGGTACCCCTTGATGCTGAATGCATAAAGAGAATGGAGTTCGTTACCGGGTCCCGCATTAAGCCATACTGCTGCTATACGGAAGGAATACTGCAGGCTATCCATACCGTTTACGGCACATGCGATCAACCGGAAGATATTTACAATAGTGATGGTGACAAGTTGCTTGAGAACGCCGTTGCTGCAATCAGCCGGCTGAAAATCGCCGGTGCTGAGACAGCAGAGATAATTAATGATGTGACTGTTATACGGCTTTTGCAGTTCATTTTGAACAGGCTGGTTTACCAGGGGGCAAGCGATATACATTTTGAACCACAGGAGGACGCATTCAGGATACGGTGCCGAAAAGATGGTGTCTTGAAAACCGCATGGTCATTTCCTCTGGTCATGCGGGATGGGTTGGTTCCCAGGCTCAAGGTTATTTCCGGCATGGACCCTGGCGAGACCGCCCAGCCGCAGGACGGGAGC
>CAIYCZ010000252.1 GCA_903924805.1 uncultured delta proteobacterium
AGAAAAATTGCTTTCTGTATGCCCCGCTGGCACAAAGCGTTCATCCCCCCAGAAAAGATGCGTAGAGGCCCAGGGCATCTGCTGTATATATGGCGGGCTGGCAAGCCCTTTATAAAGCAAACCGGGTGTTGTGCCACCTGAAAGAACCAGCGTAAAAACATTTTTTCTCTTACACAGTCTATTGCCCGCTGGGATATGAGCTCAGCAGCTTTTCTGCTTAATATTTCAAGGTCCGGGAATCGTTCTATTCTTAACATTATATTTTAGGATTACTTTTGTGGCCGCATCCTTCAGGGTGCGTTAAGCGCAGGCTAAAGCCAGGAACCCTCTCACCCAGACCATCTCCCGCCAAGGGAGAGGGAGCCTGAAATTAAAGTTGTTTCCCCTCCCTTGAGGGGACGGGATGAAGGGGAGGGTGGTTTTTATTTCCTCTCGGTTAATCACGCTGAGTAACGCCTTCAGATACCATCAGAAGAACCACCTTTAGCTCCTCACATTCAGCAGTTCAAGCATTTTATTTATATTTGTCGTCGGCAGGCTGCATGCATAATTCCGGCACACATACGCAGTTGCTTTTCCGTTAAGGCTGATCTGATCTTTTGTATATGGTGCAATGGTCGTGATGTCGGGATATTTTTTATCAGCAGGCCGGAGCAGCACAATTTTGTTTGGAACAAAGGCTTTTCTCAGGGCTGTTATCATTTCCTTTGTATCGTTTCCCTGCGGGGTGCCGGCAATTACAACCTCATAGACTGGTCCTGCACCAAAGTCAACAGCAGCCATCAACTGGGTATACGCAGAAGGCGCCTGCTTTACACTGTTGGAGAAGGCACGGGCAATCTTCAGGGCTTTTTGTTCGAGATCAGGCTGAGCAATGATGCGGCCTAAACGCAGGAGATTTAACATTGCCACAGAATTGGCGGACGGGACAGCGCCATCATATATCTCTTTCTTGCGCAGTATGAGGCTTTCGGCATCATCTGCCGTAAAATAGAAGCCCCCTGCCGGCTCATCCCAGAAGTGGTCAATCATAGCCTTATTTAATTCAAGTGCGGTTGTTAGATAACCGGGCTCAAACGTTGCCTCGTAGAGTTCTATCAAGCCCCAGACGAGAAACGCATAATCATCTGCCATTGCGGGTATGGCCGCTTCTCCATCACGAAAGCGGTGAAGAAGCCGGCCATCTTTGGTGCGCAGGGTTTTCAGGATAAAGGCTGATGCCTTCTGTGCAGCCTCTGCATAGGCAGGTGTATCAAGAATCTGAGACGCTCTGGCAAGGGCTGCGATCATAAGGCCATTCCAGT
This sequence comes from uncultured delta proteobacterium, assembly GCA_903924805.1. Taxonomy (GTDB): domain Bacteria; phylum Desulfobacterota; class WTBG01; order CAIYCZ01; family CAIYCZ01; genus CAIYCZ01. The sequence goes on from CAIYCZ010000252.1 coordinate 1,305, forward strand.
CAGTGAGAATCTTGTCATCCTTGTGAGGGTGAATTTGCTTCTCTCTCACAGCAAAAAGTTTTCGCCGGATAGTTTCAAGAAGTGCCTTAACATCTTTCCCGGAGCCCTTCAGGGCATTAGCAATCTGAGCCGGAGATGCAGAGAGATGTAAAATATTTGCTCCGGTTTGCTGTTGAGTTGCCTCATCCAGAAAATTCCCCGACCTTTTTATGTTAAATGTTTTGATAGCTACAGCAGCCTCTTCAGGTGCAAGTGCTTTTCGAATTTCATCCTCAGTCCATATATAAAACCTACCCTCGTGTCCTTCGCTGTCAGCATCTTCGCCGGAATAAAATCCACCGCCGGGGGCGGTCATGTCGCGCAGAACATAGGCGCATATTTCATGCGCGGTCCGGGCATATTCATCTTCTCGGGTAGCCTGAAAAGCCTCGGTATAGGCCATGGCAATCAAAGCCTGATCATAGAGCATTTTTTCAAAGTGCGGTACCAGCCACTCCTGATCGGTTGCGTATCGGTGAAAACCAAAACCCACCTGGTCATACATGCCGCCTCGGCGCATTTCCTCAAGCGTTTTTTTAACCATAGCGAGCGCCCGTTCATTCCCGGTGCGATGCCAGTACCTCAGGAGGAATAACAGGTTGTGTGCGGTTGGAAATTTTGGGGCGCGGGAAAAGCCCCCATAGTGCTCATCAAACCGCTGTGAAAGCTCCTCAAAGGCGCGATGCAGGGTTTTGCTGTCCAGGTCTTCTTCGCCGGTATCGACTGCTGTTTTTTTAAGTGCAGCAGTTATTTGCTGTGCAGACTGTACCACTTCATTCTGTTTTGTCTCCCATATTTCCTTAATGCGGGGAATCAGGTCCAGCATGCCAATCCGGCCGTACCGTGTTTCCTTCGGGATGTAGGTTGCAGCAAAAAACGGTTTTTTATCCGGTGTCATAATGATGGTGAGGGGCCATCCCCCGCTTCCGGTGAGCATCTGGCACACCTGCATATAAATATTATCAAGATCAGGCCGCTCCTCCCGGTCAACTTTTATGGAGACAAAAACCGCATTTATAAGTTGTGCTACGGCCGGGTCTTCAAATGACTCATGGGCCATGACGTGACACCAGTGACAGGTTGAGTAGCCGATGGAAAGGAATATAGGCTTATGCTCGTTTCGTGCCTTTGCAAATGCCTCCGCTCCCCAGGGATACCAGTCAACGGGATTTTCTGCATGCTGGAGCAGATACGGGCTTTTTTCAAATATAAGACGGTTGTGGTGCTTTTCCATGCCTTGTTGTGCATTCTTGGCTTTATTAGATGTATGGTCATTTACTCTTTGTGTCATTGCGGGTTGCCTATAATTAACATACTGCTCTTATTGTACTCATAGGTCCCTTATTAACTTATAGAACATTATCTAAGGAACTGCCATATACTAAAAAATTGTTAAATTGTTGTAATTCCCGGCAAGC
>CAIYCZ010000253.1 GCA_903924805.1 uncultured delta proteobacterium
AGATAATATGCGCTGCTTTGTCAAGCTGTTAAAAAGCGCAGGAAAGGGGGCTGCGGCATTCAGAGAATGGTTTTTCTGCAGATATCCTCTTCGTGATTGCTGTCTGCTCGCTGCTCATAGCACAGAAGGAATATGTCATGGAGGCTCGCATTTTTAAAGGCATGAGTTACATTCGGTGAAATTTTAAATAATACCGGCGCAATGCCTCCTACCATAACTTCCTGCTGCTCCCCGGTTTCATTATCCTCAAATAGTGCCCGGCACGGTCCTGAAAGAATAAAGGCAAACTCAATACTGTTCTGATGAGAGTGATTTCCGCGCACAGCACCAGGCTTGAGGCATGGCACATGAAAACGGCACAGACGCAGGTGTTGAAGGTCTATCTCCGCTACTGGCCAAGCCACCCAGCCCCGGTCGTCACGGTGCAATCTGATTTCGATACGTTCCACCTTATCCATACAGCAAATTTGTCCTGGGGTATAGTTGCCCCGTGCTTCAGATAATCCTCACGGTGCTTTGCAAAGTTCTTCTGCTTAAAGCCGGACTGTCTGATGCAGTACCTTTTACGATGCAGACCATAGCATAGGAGACGGAAAAGATAAAAACTAATTTTCTGTTTTTATAGGCAAGTCATTTTTATTGACAAATAGTTGTACTTTCTTGTAAACACGTTCTATCATATAGCGTCACATACGCAATAGCGTACTGCGCTTTTGTTGGTAGTCCAAGACCATCTGGTTGCCGTTAAAGATCGAAACTACGCAATCCGGTGTTTTGGACAATAATAGATAGAGCAGAAGGTTCTATGAATATTAATACTGACTATTGAAAGGAGAAAGTTTTATGGCAAGCAAGAAAGCAGTATCACCGTTTCTTCCGTTTATGGAAAAACACGCAAAGGCCCTCAAAATGAGTAACAAAGATGTAACTGTTGCAGCCCTGCGGTCTCTGTTCGGCCATGTCTATTACATTTGGCGGACATTCAAACCGGCGCTGGGCGAAGAGGATGGTTTAAAGTATTATGGTAATGTCTGGGCAGCGCTGGCGCACATGTCTTTTCAGGGGGCTATGCAGAAATTCGATCTCAAGGAAGTAAAGGATCTGCCCACTCTTGGTAAAATCGTTGAGGATTGCTTCATAGGAGTCCCTGCTCTTTATGTTACCCGCAGAAGCACCAAGAATGAGCATGTAGGGCACGTGCTGTGGTGTGCAAACCCGGCTTACGGCCCTGCTGATAATACCTATAAGCGCCATGATTATTACCGCCAGGAAGTGTATCTCACCTATGTCTATCTGTGGGCGCTGATTGAAGACGCAAAGAAAGCGGGACTGAAAGAAGATATCCTGGTAGAGCTGCCTACGGGCAGATGCCGGGATGGCGCTGCGTGTGCCTGCCAGATCGTATTGCGGACCCGTGATGCAGACCCTGCCCGGCCCCTGCCGGAAGTTGACAACCGCTTTGTCGACCTTGAAATCGGCGATCAGGAACCGGTTCTGTATGTCTTGAAAAAACAGAAGAGAACTCTTGAAGAACAGGGGCCAGGAACATTTCTGGGATTTTTCGCTGTTGATTTTCTTGCCTGGCTGCAACTGAACACCTATGTAAAAGGCCAAGCACAGGATATATATTTGCAGCTATGGAATACGTTTCCGCCAATGTGGGTAAAGGATGCAAAAATAGATCTTGAAATTGGGAAAGCTAAAACTATAAAAGATATTGCTGAAATTATCAGCTACTGCCAGAAGCAGAAGTATTGTGCATACAGTGTAACATCCACCGGCAAGGACACCCTAACCCTGACTGCAGCTGCAGATCCGTTTGTGGAAGTGGGCGCGATGTTACAGGCGCCCGCCGGATACAATCAGGCACTGGCAAAAATGGATCAGGATTTTGTCAGCAATGTATCTCATGAATTACGCAC
>CAIYCZ010000254.1 GCA_903924805.1 uncultured delta proteobacterium
CTAGCGACGCAGCTCAGAACATAAACGGGCGCTGGTTGTCCATCCGGGGCGGTAAACTCGAGTCGTGGCTGCCTCCACAGCTTGACAAGATGATTGACATAGGCAGAAAGTGGAAGCCGCAGGAAATAGCCCAGAGAATAAAAGAACTCGGCGACCTTTCCCTGCCCTCAATGGCAATATAGACGTGTAAACAAGGTCCACTTCAGGCAAGATGCGAGCTTGAAGGTCGTTGATACATTTCCCCGCCAGCACTCTGAATAGAGTGCTGGCGGGGAATAAAATCCTTTAAATATCGGGGGTAGGTCTAGTCCAAAGTTCGTGAGACAAGAGCATAACCCCACCCCAATTTCGCACAGTGTTGTCTCCTTCTGTCGAATTCTTAAATCCAATATGGAGGTTGATTCATGAGCAATAAGAAAGTAATTGTTGTTGGTGCAGGTTGTGCCGGGCTTTCAGCAACTTATACGCTTCGCAAGCAGGGGGTAGATGTAATTAGTTTTGAATCTAGGGCTACAGCAGGTGGGCGGTGCAGGAGCATCACGGAGCAGGGATATACCTTCAGCATAGGTGCCGGCAGCACCGAACCCCAGTGGGAAACGACATTTCAATATCTCAATGAACTGGGGTTAATGGATAAGGTGTTTTCCCTACAAAAACAGCGATACGGGTTTTTTATTAAAGGTAAGATACGGACTGTTTTCATGGGAGGTAATCTTGGGGATACCATAATTGCTTTACCGGAAAACATTAAATTCTTTTTCACGGCCATGCCCTTGAAAACGTACCCACAAATAATAAAGGTGTTTTTAGCGCTGCGAAAATATATGAAATTAGTTGATACTAAAAACCATAATTTTGATGCATTGGCAGAGATTTCAAATATGAGCACCGAGGAGTTTGTGCTCAAGCATGGCGGTCCTGAAGCACTGGAATGGATGTTTCATCCGTTCCTAGCGACCATGGTTCTGGGGCGTCCCAGGGATATTTCTGTGGCACACCCGATTTCACTTTTTTCATTGATGAAAGGTATGCGCAGTCTGGAAGGTGGCCTCGGTACATTAACTGCGGCGTTGTATGAAAAAGTAAAAGATAATGTTCGTTTGTCAACTCCTGTAAACAAAATTGTCATAAAAAATAACAAAGTGACAGGCGTAGAAACGAAGGACGGTTTCGTCGGGGCTGACCATGTGATCTGTGCGGTCGATGCTGTGCTCGCAAGACAGTTGATCCCCGATCTGCCGGAGACAATGAGGAAGCCTTTAGAAACATGTAAATACAGTTCCACTTATTATTACCAGTTTGGTCTGGATAAACCTCTTATTCCAGGCAATGTGGACATGTTCGTCTTGATGACACCTGCCAGTGAGAAAACTATAGTTTCCTGGGTGGCAAGGGGTAGTAGAGCCAATGAGAAACCTGTCATGATCTGCGCAACACGGGGCTGGGAAGACGAGAAACTTGCCAAGCTTTCCCCTGAGGAGCGTCGTAAATTGGTGATTAA
>CAIYCZ010000255.1 GCA_903924805.1 uncultured delta proteobacterium
CGGACTGCGATATTAAAAGGGATAGGGTTGTGACAGGAAAGTGTGGAGAAGGGGGGTGGATTTATTTAATGTCTTTTCCGGCTCTGGAGAATTCCTTTCCTCAAACAATGAAAAAGAAGCGCCGGAAGGATGACGGAGGGAACAGTGCCAGGCCCCCATACCTCCCTGCGCTGTACGATAGTTCTGTATTACCTGTTCAAGTGGTATCGCATTTTGGGGGAGCCGAAGCGGTGGGGAGTGAACCCCTCATGAGCGTTCAGGTTTTTTTTACATTTCTCCAGAGCCGATTTCCTATGAAAATCATAGTATTCAGATTTGATGCGGGTATTGTTACCCTTTTATCCATCAGTTACGATGAACGCCGCCGCCCCCGACGGGGCGCCCCCGCGGCGGATCGGTGACTAAAACTTAAAAAAAACTCCCTGTCCGCCATGCCTCGGAGAGGCTTTAAGGAGGGGGTCCTTCGTAGAGAGGACGATTTTCATGGTATGGGTGTGAACCGAATCGATTCATGTCTGTTCCTACAGTGTCTCTTTTCTCGCTACAAGGTGTCAATGGAAAACAGGAAAAATAGTGAAGTATGCATTTCTTTTCCATAACCTGTTCAATTATTTCGGTTTATAATGTCCCCACTTCTCCAGCGCTTCGTTGAGTTCCTGTGCCTTCTTTGCTTTTTCTTCGAGCGTGATACCTTCCTGCCAGGCCTCGATTGCCTGCATGGTCGCCTGTGCACCGGCACGGGTTCCCTTCGGGTGGCCGTGAATACCACCGCTCACGAGCAGCACCATCTCTGTACCATAAATGTTCAGCACATCGGGCACAAGCCCGGGGTGGAGCCCGCCAGACGAGACCGGGAATGCTGATTTGATCCTGCCCCAGTCCTGCTCAAGGAGCATTCCTTCCACAGCCGGGGTTTTTTTCTCCCGCAGTACATCAGCAAGGGCTAGGGATTCCTTTTTTGATCCGGTCAGCTTGCCAACCGCCGTTCCCGTGTGGATCTGGGAGACACCGATAAGCCGCATGAGTTTTGCGAGGAACTGCATGGAGATGCCATGCTTTTTGTTCCGGTCAAACGTTGCATGCATTGCCCGGTGTGCATGGATTGCAAGACCGAGATCGGAACAGTAGTCCCGCATTGTCATGACACTTGCAGTCCCGGCGACGACGACATCAATCATCGCGTAGTTCCATCCATATTCAGCCAGCATATCTGCCCTTTTTTTCATGGTTTCTGTATCAGCGGATATGTTGAGGAACGCGGATTTTTTCTCGCCAGTCTCTTTCTCTGCCTTATCCCGCAGCTTTGAGAGCTTTTTTACCCGGTCCTCAAACCGGTTGAAGGGGGTCGATGTCAGGTTTTCGTCATCCTTGACAAAATCAAATCCCCCCATCCAGGTTTCGTAGCCGACCTCTGCATGTTCCTGTGCAGAAAATCCGATCTTGGGCTTGGGAACAGCACCGGTCAGTGGCCGTTTGCTGACCTTCATCATCTTCCGGATCCCGTCGTTGCCAAAATGCGGGCCTTTGAAATGGTGAAGGTATGCCGGGGGAAGGGCGACATCGATCAGCCGCAGGTTTCTCACCGCTTTCATACCAAAGATGTTCCCGGCAATCCCGCTCAGCAGCTGGACCGCGTTACCCTCTTCCCAGAGTGCGAGAGGATAGGCGATTTTTACAACGTTTCCCTCGATTTCAAACGCTGTTGCTTCAAGACTTTTCATTCTCGGGGGCAGGGTATGGAGTGTTGTCCATGTGCCCGTCGAACTCTCCGATGCGATCCTTCCCACTGCTTCCTTACTCCTTATCCCTACGGCAGGTTCAAAATAATACAGGCAGATGAGATCATCCTGTGCCGGTTCATAATCCAGATTGACAAATTCTTTGTACCAGTCAATTGTCATAGTTGTTCCTGTACCATCAATGGAACGGATAGTAAAAAATGTTCCCGCTGTAGTCAGGAGAAATGACACTGTTTCTGGCACTGGAGAAATGCTCACGATAAATCTGGACGCTCAACAGGGGTTTCACCCCAGCCGCTGTGGCTCCCCTAAAATGTGATAACCCCCAAAGGGGTAATACGGCACTATCGCTCCATGCACAGGGGCGGCAGAGAAGGAAAGGCACTGTCCTCTCCTTTATCATTCAGGTGATTTTTAATAATTGCCTAAAAACGAGGAATTCTACAGAGCCCATTTTTTAATAAAATTTCAGAAAATGATCAGAAAACCGGATAGCGGTTGCGATAATCTCCAACGGATACTCAAGACAGTAGACAGCAGGACAATCATAGCAGCCGTATGAGATTTTCCCGTCCTTTTTTAACCTTCTGGATAATACCACGCTTATGGAGATCGTTGAGTGTGGCGCTCACCGTTGATTTGGGCAGTCCCAGGTTTTTGACGATCTCTGACTGGTACTGTTCCCCGCCACTTGTTTTCAACA
>CAIYCZ010000256.1 GCA_903924805.1 uncultured delta proteobacterium
GGAGACATAGGCATTCTGGATGAGCGATTCAACTGCTCTGCACTGGTATCTATCCCCCTTATGATTAAGGGAGAGCTGTTTGCCATACTCACCATTGGCAGTTCGGCTCAGGAAAAGCGATTTACCCGGGAAGACATTGTGCTGCTGCAGAACCTGACGGGCAAAGCTTCACTGACGCTTGAAAATAAAATCCTCTATGAAAGCATTTATAACAATCTGAAAGACACCCTGCGCTCGCTGGTAACCGCCATTGAGGCACGCGACCAGTATACGATGAATCACTCCATACGGGTAACAAAGCTTGCACTGGATACTGCTACGCTCATGGGATGCTCTCAGGATGACCTGGACACGTTAAAATGTGCGGGCTATCTTCACGATATCGGGAAAATCGGTATCAGCGATTCGATTCTTTTAAAAAAAGGGCGCCTTTCCCGGGATGAATACAACATTATCAAGTTTCACCCGGTAATAGGCGCAAATATTCTTGAACCCATTACATTGCTGTCCCGTGAACGCGCTATTATCCGTTCCCACCATGAGCGCTGTGATGGCACCGGTTATCCGGACGGCATCGGCGGAGAAGAGATTCCACTCATGTCACGGATCATCGCTGTTGCCGATTGCTACGATGCAATGATCACCGAGCGGCCATATAAAGATGCCCTGAAAAAAACCGATGCAGCAATGGAGATAGGAAATTCTGTTCAGCAGTTTGACTGGAATGTTGTTAAGGCATTTATGGAGGTTATTGATTAAAGGAGAGAATGATTAACAGGGTGCGCATTATGCAGCCCGGTTAACAAGACTTCGGCTGTTTTTCAGGAGTTCATCAAAGTCGCCCGGAGCGAGTCCCGCACCCAGGGCGATTTTTTTTGCCTGCTCAATGGAGATAAGGTCAGAAGGCTCGTGTGCATCGGTATTCAGAACCAGCTGCGCGCCATGCTGTTGTGCAAGACGTGCAACATGGCCGTTGGTAAGGCTATGACCCTTGCGGGCGGAGATCTCAAGAAAAATGCCATTCTTTTTTGCCAGAAGGACCTCTTCTTCGGTGATGAGCCCGGGGTGGGCCAGGATATCTATTGGTGCCTCAAGAGCTTTGCGGTTTGTACCCGGAGTCACCGGCTCGACAATCGTTTCCCCGTGCACCACAATAATGCGCGCGCCCAGGGCGCGCGCCTCGTTTACCAGATACATGATGTCATCGGGATTGATATGGGTAAATTCAATCCCGGGAATGGCTATGATGCTATTTCGTGATGATGCGGCAGCGCACGCTTTACTAATGCGCGGGATGATAAACTCATAATTGGACACATCCGCATGGTCGGTGACTGCGATAGCTTCATAGCCGCACGCTTCAGCACGGCGGATGAGCTCGGATGGCAGCAGTGCTCCATCGCTTAAAAGGGAATGGGTGTGTAAGTCGATCATGTATGCCTCATTATAGCAGGCTGTTGAAAAACACCCATCTGCTTCGTTGCGCTCATCCCTCGTCATTGCGATGTACGGTAACGTACGCCTCATTCCTCACGATTTCGCGCGCCTTGCATCCGGATGTTTTTGACCAGCCTGGGAAAAAATTACTTTTTCAACAACATTATAGGTAATTAGCTGACAGCGTATAGCTGAAAACTTTATAATATAGTCTCTCTTCTAAGTCAACCCCCCGCTTAACGAGTGGATGTGGCTGCGCTCAATTTTCACCATGACCGTTGCTCCGATAAGACCGGCAGGCGCCTTGCAGTTTACCACCTTATTGGTCCGCGTTCTGCCGGCAATGTGTTCCGGGTTTTGCTTGCTTCTTGTTTCAAAAAGCACGGGAAGGGTCATGCCGACAAACTTCTGGTTTTTCCCCATACTGATGGTGCGCTGTTTCTCCTTAAGGGTCGTGAGCCGCTGTATCATGGTGTCATAGGGCACTTTATCGGGAAGCCGTAGTGCGGCTGTTCCCGGCCTGTCTGAGTAGTGGAAAAAAAAGAGATCATCAAATTCAACCTGCTCAACCATTGCAAGGGTTTTATTAAAATCCTCTTCCGTTTCACCGGGAAACCCGACAATCATGTCAGAAGTAATGCTGATATGAGGCACTGCCGTTCTGAGGTCATTGATTTTATTCAGATAGCCTTCAGCCGTATAGCAGCGGTTCATTTTCCGGAGGATCCTGTCTGAGCCTGACTGAAGCGGCAGGTGAATATGCTCGCAGAGCTTTTCAAGCGTCTGGAAGGACTGGATCAATTCCGGCGAGAGATCCTTCGGGTGAGAGGTCGTAAAGCGAATTCGTTCCAGGTCAGGCATTGCGTTGATTGCAGCCAGAAGTTCCGGAAATGTTCTGCGGGGATGCAGCGTTCTGCCATATGAATTGACATTCTGGCCAAGCAGCGTGACTTCTTTTACGCCATGTCCAGTGAGGCGGGATACTTCGCTTATGATGTCGGCAATCTCGCGGCTTCTCTCCGGCCCGCGCACAAACGGGACAATACAGTACGAGCAGTAATTCTCACATCCCTGCATGATGGATACAAATGCGGTCAGCTGTTTTGCATCCGGCACATATGCGTGTGCCGGATAAATCTCCTCGTCATTCATATCAGTATAGACTATTTTCTGCCGGGAAGTTTTTATCTTAGACAATAGCTCCGGCACCCGGGGCAGGGCATAGGTGCCAAATACCAGGTCAAGGTAGGGGAATTTTCGCAGAAGGGATTTCCCCTCCTGCTGGGCAACGCAGCCGCCGATGCCGATAATCAGTTCAGGATTCAGCTTCTTAAATTCCTTCAGCCTTCCCAGCTCGCTGTAGACCTTTACCTCTGCCTTCTCCCTGACGCTGCACGTATTCAGCAGGATAACGGTGGCCTCTTCATAGGAAGATGCATTGGCATAGCCTGTTGATTCCAGCATTTTCAGAATACGATACGAGTCGTATTCATTCATCTGGCAACCAAAGGTTTTTATAAATACTTTTTCAGTGGTATGCATGGAAGTTGTTAAGGGTTGTGCCATAGTGCGTATCTTACTTTTTCTGCTGTAAAAAAATACTTATTTTTTATACCGCGTATTTGATAGAATGTAAAGAGAACGGAGACAGTTTAAAAAAGAGCAGAATATTTTGTAGCAGCAGGCTTCAGCCTGCGTGAATGTGTCGGAGGTGAATGTATGATAAAAAAATATTTTTGTGTTCCAGTACTATTCATTGTGCTGATTGTGTTCGCAGTTACTGCTGAAGCAGCCCCTGATCAAAAGCACATGAAAAATGGGGAACAGGCAGCAGCAAAATCTCAGCAAACAGATACTATTAAAAAATCTCTATCAGAAAAGCTGTCTGTTACTCACCACAAAATAAAAGTTAATGGCAGTGCCCTGAAATATTCAGCCACCGCAGGTTACCTGCAGATACATGACGAATCGGATAAGCCAAGGGCGCACCTGTTTCTTGTGGCGTATGAGAAAAAGGCAAGGGGCGATACATCCAGACGCCCCATTGCTTTTGTGTTTAATGGAGGGCC
>CAIYCZ010000257.1 GCA_903924805.1 uncultured delta proteobacterium
AAAAATTATCACATCTTCATTTACGGATGCGGACTGTGCTCGGTGGGTGTGCCCTGCGAATCAGCAGTGCCAGTCGGGGAACAGTGATTTTCCGGCCCGCAGTCCACATGCGGGAGCGGTATGTTGTTGTCCAGTGAATATGTCCCCTTAATTGTTCAGTGATTTTGTCACCCCCTATCTTTATGTACTACCATGGTTCTTCTCCAGGGATGATCTGGAGTCGGTTTATATTTATATCGTGGTTTTGAGAGAATAGGACGTGCGGCCACCTTACTGAGCGGAGATTTTGCAGCCAGTTGCATTTCAGTAGATGATCTTTTCCCAGTTTTTGTTCTCAGTATTGGAGCTTCAGCGGGAGCTGATTTAGTCAAAAGGCATTTTCCCTGGTAATAAATAGCGATGCTGCCATCCATGCATTCTTGCACCTCAACACGGGCGTATGCATAGCTGGAACGTCCATTTGATGGAAATATTTGAAGCCGACGGTGGCCAAAGCGGACGACATTATCTTTGCCAACGGTCCGTACATATTTAAAGCAGAGAACCTCTTCCGGGACAAACCTTGCCGGCAGTTTACGGTAAGCAATCCCCGGTTGTTCCGGCGGAACAGCAAACCGACGGTTGAAGGCCGATAGAAAGTGTGGGAGCATGGCATTGGCTTCCCTTATGTTCTTGATCCCGGCCAGGCGCAACTCGCTTACTAATCTATCTTGGAAAGTGCCCCATAACCTCTCAATTCTGCCTTTGGCCTGAGGCGTCATGGCAGAGATTGAGGTGATCCCCAGTTCTTCCATGATTCGTCCGAATTGTGTAGGTGTCCTCTTACCCTCCAATTGCTCTTCAATTGATTCCTTATCCGCAGGTGCGCGTTCAAAGATACCATGCCGGTCATGATACAAGGCTATGGGAATACCATGGTTAGCTATTAATTGTTGAAGCATTAAAACATAACCCTGCGCATCTTCTTGTTTCCGGAATACCCCGACAGGGACTGTCCCTGTCGCATCATCGATGGCCGCGATCAGACTTAGCTTGGGGCCTCTGCCTTCTAACCAATCATGAGGACTGCCATCGATCTGGAGCATCATACCCTCCTGAGGGTAGCGCTCCCTACGTTTTCGGTGTTTAGGTGGCCTTCTTTTACGAGGGCTGTGTATCCCTGCCCCCGATAATATCCGGCGTACCGTTGAGCGGGATACTGAGATACCTTCACTTTCGGCTAACTTCTCAGTGTAATGCTGTTGATTGAAGCCGGCATATTTGATCTGCACCAGGTCGACTACCCTGTGCCGTAACTCGTCACTCAACGCATGAACCGGTTTCCTCCCACGGTTACCATGCGCAAGCGCTTCTGCGCCTGCTTCAAGATATCGTGCTTTCAGTCGCTTCACCTGACGCACGGATAAAAAAAGCAATTGCGCTGCTTCTTTATTATGCAGATCTCCTTTCTCCAGCTTGTTTAATACCATGAGTCGTTTCTGTTCTCTCTTGTTCAATATCACCTCTTCTTTCATAGGGTGACATTTTCACTGAACAGTTAAGGGGTGACAAAATCATAGAACATTAACAGAGCGAGTCCAGTCCGTTGACATGCCCATTAGACAATGATAACCTATGGCGGACGAGCGTATCAGATTGATTAGTGCAAACTGAATGTTACTGTGGTTAAGGAGGTTTAAATGGATATTAGTTTGCTTCTCAAACAATGTGAAATGTCAGATGAAGAAATGGTAACGCAGAAACCAAGAATTGAAAGGGCTTTGCAAAAGTCGGGCATCAAGGATGATGATGTGAAAAAGGCTGAGGCCAACATGAAAAGGTATTATACTTCAGCTGGTTCTCGTAAAGCTATGGGACATTGGCTGAAACGCTACACAGATATATCTTTAGTG
>CAIYCZ010000258.1 GCA_903924805.1 uncultured delta proteobacterium
ATTTATAAGTGAGAGAGCAACCGGAGTACTACACCAATGATAGAGTAAGAATGTATTAAAATGTCGTGAGCATCGAAACGAAAAGCCGATTAATGGAGAGATTAGAAAACAGGATGTAAAAACGTAGGCTGTAAAGAAAAATTGAAGGCCAGCGGCTCAATCGCTTTTGCATGGTACGCGTCAGCGATTGGGTCTACCGGCAAGCTTGGCGCTTTTCGGCGGGCGTTTCGCCCTGCTGGCCTATGTATTTAATATACCGGCCCACATGGGGTATGTCAAGAACGGAACAATGTCGATGGCTTCTGAACATGGAATTTCAAGGGCAGTTGTCTTCATCATAATCAGCTTTGTAGCGTGCCTCGCCCAGGCCAAAGAGTGGCATCAAGATTATGCAGTGGTTGGGGGTGGGGTTGATACAAACCCAACAACTTCGCGGGCCGATCCGTTACCGTTGTTGGCAATTGCGCTTGGTTGTGGGCTTTGCCTCTTCATAATCTTCTTCCTGGGTATTTTATGCGGCGTTGGCTGGGAGAGGGAGAAGAGAAACCAGGACATAGGCAATTTGGAACGGCAGTTGCAACGGCGGGATGACCGGCTTCAAAGGATGCTGGTGCAATTGCGAGAGCTTGAGCAACAAGTGCAACACATCCTATCTACTCCGGAGAAGCCACATGCGCAGCTCCGCTTAGACGTTCAGGGCAACCTACAGGAGATCAAAGATGAAACAGCTTTTTGATCCTATAAAAAACATCATAGATGTAAACTGTTTGAAGCGTATCCGGCTCTTGGGGATAGGCTGCGGAAGGGTTGGTTTTGCCTTTGTCTCGATTGCCGTTCACCACGGTATCCGGCAGCTTTGGCTTATCGAAGATGATGTTATAAACGCCCGGAATTTCTCCAGCGGCTTCCCGGAAAGTGCGGTCGGCGTAAGCAAGGCCGCATACGCGGTTGTGGAAATCAAACATAGGCGGAGCGACGTCAACGTCAGGTACAGCCAAGTCAGACTGGCGAGCAATAACCTCGGAGTCTTTCTGGAGGCCCTTGAGTGGTGTACCCACGTTTGCTTTTTCATAGATTCCTTTGAAGTGGTCAGCGAGATGGTAAAGTTAGCATACGCGGTCAGACCGAGCTTATACGCAGCTCTGCTGGACAGAGGGCGCGTCGGTGAGGCGGCATGGTCGATACCTCACCAAACACCATGCCTTGGGTGTACTGCTAGGCTCTCGGAAAAACAGGGCATTAGTGGTGGAGAGACGTTGCTCATCGATGTCATGAGCACAGTAAATTTATCTTTCCGGCAGTTTCTGGGTCTGTGCTTGATCAGTCATCGTGGCTTCGACGTTTTCCAATCATTTGTCAATCCTCACTATTGCCTTGCGTACGCTATCAACGGACTGGGCGGTTTTGTTGAGATGCCTCAGCCGGACACGCCGTGCGGCGTGCGGCTAGTCGAGGTTGTGGACGAACAGGGAAGAGGGCCATCCTGTCCGACCTGTGTAGGGTATAGGCCCTGAAAGGAGTAAAAGCCATGACGTCAGCATTGCCAGTGTTACGCGTACCAGCGGCGCCCCTCGCGGCGGGCTTAAGACCTGCGCGAGAAGCACTTCGTACAGTCCTGCTAAGTCTGCAGGGGCTGCTGCAGGAAATGGCAAAGACCGGTTCCGAGCAGGGTAATGCCTTGGTCGCGACTAATACTTCCGATGCGGTCTCAGCTAAGCC
>CAIYCZ010000259.1 GCA_903924805.1 uncultured delta proteobacterium
GATTGAAATGCATTTTCTCCCTGACATGTATGTTACCTGCGATGTGTGCCAGGGAAGACGCTACAACCGCGAAACCCTTGAAGTGCACTACCGCGGCAAAAGTATTGCAGATGTGCTTGACATGACGGTGCAGCAGGCTCTTGAATTTTTTGAGAATATCCCCGGCGCCCGCAGTAAACTCCAGACGCTGCAAAATGTCGGCCTTGACTATATAACCCTCGGCCAGCAGGCCACCACCCTGTCAGGCGGTGAAGCACAGCGGATAAAGCTATCCCGTGAGTTAAGCAAACGGGGGACTGGCAGAACCCTCTACATACTCGACGAGCCGACCACCGGCCTGCATTTTGCCGATATCCATAAACTGCTTGAAGTGTTAAACAGTTTGGTAGATAAGGGGAATACGGTTATTGTCATTGAGCATAATCTTGACGTGATAAAATCTGCCGACTATATTATTGACCTGGGCCCTGAAGGCGGCGACCGGGGCGGATATATTGTTGCCTGCGGGACGCCGGAAGAGGTTGCCCGGGTAAAGAATTCATACACGGGAAACTATTTAAAAAAAGTGCTCGGATAATATGTTTGTCCTGAACAGTGTTTTACCTGACCGGTTTCATGCCTCGCCCGCCGCAGCGGATAATCGGGGTCAAAAGGCATGTATCAAAAAATAGGGCGGTTCCTGCCTCTGTGTTTACACAGGGGGCAGGTATGGAAAATTCAAAATATAAGCCCCGCAAACGCGAAGGATGAAACACTTAAAAATTAGATGGGAATCATCTCCATTAATTGCTATATACACTTTTGACTTGATTCTTTCGGTAATATGGCATGATGAGTAAGTTGAAGGGTACGTTGTGGTCTCTGCTTTTACTATCTATCGGAGTTGTCATTGGAGGATATTTGTTCTCCCAATCACAGCCCCGATCATTATTAGCAGTAAACCGGTGTCAAGACTGTTTAAGTGCCAAAGATCTTGCAGGGCTGCTTGCTTCAGCTGGAATTCAGAAACTACCTGACCTGATCCCATTCGTAGTATTTGAAACAGACAAAACAATCGTTATCAAGAATCCATTGACAGAGGCTTATGTCGATTACATTATTTTTCCAAAGAAAGACATCAAGAATATAGGAGAGATTAACAAAGAGGAATCTTCGTACCTCATTGACGCATATTCGGTTGCGAGACACATTATTGATAAGGAAAAGCTATCCAATTATCAGTTCTATACAAACGGTCCTGGTTTCCAGCACGTCACCTATTTACACTTCCACTTGCTTGTTCAACAACTCGATCAAACCGACCACCAAATTCGCTTCGATTTTTTACCTCACTATAATAGCCAAGTAGAAAAGCCCTAACTTTAATTACAGAACCTGCCAACAGAGGAGAGGTAAATTCTTTTACTCAGAAAATCCACTTTTCTTGTCAACGTTCTCTTTAATCTTCATGAAAATTTCATTCAACACGTGTGCTGGTACTATGCTATTTTCTTATCCGTTCAAATCCATATTTTCACAGATAATTAACAGATATTTATATTTCATGTATTCTGTGTTATACATAAAATGTTAACCATAAAATTCCTGCAACCATCTGATCATATATAGATAACGTATGGCACTAAAAATCCTGTCACCGCTGAGTCAAGTTGCTGAGGTAGAACCGCTGATTGAAGCAGGGGCTGATGAGTTCTACTGCGGGGTGTTGCCTTCCGAGTGGAGAGAAAAATACACGGTCGCTGCATGTATCAACCGCCGGCAGGAGGATAATAAGATTATCAGCACCAGTCCGCACCTGCAGTCATTTGAAGAGCTTGCGCAGAGCGTCAGACTCTCCCATGCCAGAAACATACCGGTCGCCCTTACCATCAACGAGCACTACTACAGCAGGGAGCAGTATCCCTACCTGAGAGATTATATCGAACAGGCACTCCGGGCAGAGGTTGATGCGTTCATCATCGGCGACCTCGGGCTGTTATTCACGCTGCAGGACATGGGCTCTTCGGCAAAAATTCATATCAGCACTGCCGGAACGGCATTCAACGCCGAGGCCGTTCATTTCTACCGGGACCTGGGGGCATCACGGGTCATTTTACCGCGGCACCTTTCCTTGGAAGAAATCGGTGAGATAGCCCAAAAGGTCTCCGGCATTGAACTTGAGGCATTTATCCTCAACTCGCGGTGCGCTAATGTGGACGGCTTCTGCACGTTTCAGCACGGGCTTGCAGACCTTGTTGACGAGAAGGAGCGCAAATCATATGAAAATTCCTGCATGCTGCTCTATGAAGTCTCTGCTGCGGTGGAAGACTGCTCTGATGAGGAGGCAGAACAGATACTGCGGGAAAAGATTTCCTGGGAGCGGCAGCACTTCTGGTCAGCGCTGCACATAGATGACCGGCCGTGCGGCGGGTGCGCTCTTTTCGAGTTTGAAGAAATGGGGTTAGCCGGCGTTAAAATTGTCGGCAGGGACAATGCCCCGGAGAAAAAAATCAAGGACGTCAGATTCATGCGCTCGCTTCTGAGGTTTTTACGGGAAAACCGTCCCGCCAAAAAGTCCTTCCGGGAATTTGCCCGCACCCTCTACACGGAAGAGTATAAGTGGCCGTGCCTGGTTTTCAAATGCTATTACCCTTCAGTCCTTCTTGACGACAAAGGCCCGGGGGCTTAAAGCAGTCCTTTGTTCCGCAGGTACTGTTGCTCGCTCTGCCTGAGCTGCTCAAGCAGGTCTGGATGTTCAGCAGCCAACTGCTCAAGATACTTGAATTTCTTCTTCTGCTCTGTGTGCTCTGATAAGGCAGCCAGCACCTTATTTTTCTCTGCCTGATCAGTTCCCTTGTTATCAATAAGAGCTGCTACATTTTGCCGGTACTTGACAAAGGGATATATATACACTAAGCTCCACCCCTTGCCCCATTCACCTTTTCTCGAGTAGGTCTGAATATTCTGGCCAAATATTCCAAAAATTCCATATGAGGTAAAGAACTGCCTGGGGACTGAAAAATCTATATAGGTTTTATCATCGGTGACCATCCCGGCACCCCTCACAAATTCCTGCCCCACGTTCTCGTCAAACAAGAAGTAGGTAAGAACATCATAGGGATCACCCAGCCCCACCTCCTTGAGGTCCTGGTAAACCCGTTCACTATAAAACCGCTGTTTGAATAGTGGAAAGTCAATGGTGATCCTCTTAGTGCTGCCAAGCAAAAGCCAGTCCCCTCCTCTTCCGCAATTTTCCCAGATCACTGAATGGGGGAACACCTGATACAGCGTATTAATAAGCATCTTTGTTTCTTCCTCTGAATGGAGGTCAACCTGCAGCCACTGCAGGAAAATGCCGCCCTCGTTGAGGCGCTTTCTGCACAGTTCATAGAACTCTTTTGTGTACAGGTTTACCACTCCTGCGGTATGCAAATGGGGCGGTTCCAGCAGGATAACATCATAGGTATCACTCCTCCCCAGCAGATAATTACGCCCGTCTTCAATAAACAACCGTACCCGTGGGTCAGACAGGATGTTTTTATTCGTAGCTGAGAAATAGGGAGCTGCATCAATCACTCCGGGGCTCAGTTCAACACAGTCGATCTTCTCCAGCGGATGGCACCCGATTGCATGCAGGGAATTGCCCACACCAAAACAAATGCAGAGGGCTGATCGGGGATTTTTATGTAACAGAAGAGGCAGATGGCCAAGCATCCTGTTCCCCTTTGCTGTCCAGAGTCCGGCAGTGCCGCGCATATCAGAAAAGACCGTCATCCGCGACAGAGGGTCCTCATTTAACTCTGCCACCATCACCGTATCGTCGATTTCTTCTTTATAAAAGAATATCCGATGAAGAACCTTTTTGTAGTATTGATAAAAAATATCAGAGGGAAGCAGCAGGTGGGAGGAACCCGCCAGGAGCGCAAGAAAGAGTACGGAAAAAACTGCACGCTTGATTCTGATGTGTGGATAGTTGGACGCACAGGAAATAAGAAGTCCTCCGATTAAAAAATTCAGGCAGATGAGCACAAAAAATGAGTTTCTGACACCAATAACAGGGATGAGGATAAACCCGGTAATGAATGAACCCAGTATGGCACCTGCGGTATTGAGTGAATAGACCTCTCCCACCCGATTACCAAGTCTCGTTAGATTATTTGTACAGATACGCACGGCAAGAGGAACCGTCATGCCCATCAAAAAGGCAGGGATAAAGATAATGACACCAGCCTGGCTGAAGAAGATAACAACCGATTTCCACCATGCATCAATGGTTAAAAGAACTGCAAGTTTTTTTGCAAGCCCCGGCAACCTGCGCATCATGAGGATCGAGAGCACTATATAAAATCCCATGGCAAATTCGATAAGCCCAAAAAGGAACACGGGCATCTTAATACGGTCGATAAATCTGGTCAGGCAGAGGCTCCCCACTGCGATACCGATGAGAAGGGTAACCAGCATGGTAGTGAATGCATAGGTGGAATTGTTGAGATACAGAAGCATTACCCGTGTCCACAGCACTTCATATCCGAGCGAGGCGACACCGGAAAGGCCAATGGCCAGCAGGGTTATGGTTCTCAGAATAGGGAGAACAGCACACCGTCCGTCTGCCTCTTTCATTTCCCCGGTCATCTCCCCCCGCGGCTGAGGCGCCCTGCTGAACACATACGCAAGAATAGCGACAACTATATTGGCTGCAACCGTAAGATAGGTTGTTTTCAATATTCCCAGACTGCCCAGCAGGATAAAGCCAACGGCAAAGCTTCCGGCAACTGCCCCAAGGGTATTTAACCCGTAGAGCAGGCTCACATTCCATCCTATCCGGGAGCTGGTTCTGATAACATACCTGCTCATAACCGGCAGCGTGCCCCCCATCAGGGTGGCGGGAATGAGCAGAATAAAAAAGGACAGCGCAAAGCGTATAGGGCTGAAGAGATACATCTGCTCAATGAAGATGCGGTAAAAAAAGACAAATACGGGTTCCATTTCTTTGAGCATGAGCGGCAGGAACAAAGCGAACAGGCCGATACCCAGTTCAAGCACGGCATACAGCCGCAACGGGTTAGAAGAACGATCTGCCACTCTGCCGAATACATAACTGCCCAGGGCAAGGCCTGCCATGAAAGAACATAAAACCGCGCTTACCGCAAAGGTGCTTATCCCGAAAATAAGGGTAAGCTGGCGTGTCCAGGTAATTTCATAAACAAGGCCGCAGGCACCGGAAACAAAAAACAGACCCAGGATTGCTCTTTTATGTGTGTAATTTTTCATGGTGCACCACAACTGTCTTTCATGGTCTTTGCTTGAGAGATTTTCATGACAATAAAGCCGATGCCGAGCACAACACAGGCAAGCATAAATTCCTGCATTTTTACCTGTCTTATCAACCACAGAGAAATGATGCAACCAATTACTGCAACCGCTGGCCCCAGGGGTATCTTAAATATTCGCTCACGGTGAGGCTGTTTGTATCTGAGCCAGACCAGGGCAGCACATGTTGAGAGGTACTGAATGATGACTGAAAAATTGCTCAGGTTCACCAGGCTCTCAAAATTAAAAAACAGTGCCGCCATAAAGGTCAGGCCACTGGTCAGAACAATTGCACGGAATGGAGTAAAATATCGCGGATGGGGCGCTGCAAGCACCTGCGGCAAAAACCTGTCTTCGGCAACTGCAGATAAAAAGCGCGGGCTTCCCAGTGCATTGCCCGCATTGTAACCGATCATCGAAACAACTGCGCCAAACACCATAATCGTTCCTCCCGCGCTGCCCAGAAAAATAATTGATGCATCAGCAAGAGGTCTGGTAAGGGATCCGGACAGTCCCTGATGCACGCCCACGGCAACGGTTTGAATCAGCACATACAGGGCGGTTGAAAACAGCAGCGACCCGATTACCGCATACGGCACTGCTTTCCGGGGATTTTGCGTCTCTCCTGCCGGAAGCGGGATTATTTCAAATCCCTGCAAAGACCACAGGGAAAGAAACACGGCATATGCGAAAGTGCCGCTGCCTGCTCCCCAGAATGGTTTATAGTGCGGGGCCTGAATGTGAAATATTCCGGCTGCAATAAAAAGAACCAGCGGAACAAGTTTGGCCACGGTAAACAGATTAACGGTCCAGGCCCCAAGCTTTATGCCCCGGTAATTGATGATGCCAAAGATTATAATTAAGCTGCACGCTATACCCTTCTGAAAATACAGGCTGTCAAATGCCGGATGAAAATATTCCATATATGCGCTTAACGCACTGGCGACTGCTGCCCAGCTGAATATTGCCGTAACCCAGGACATCCATCCCACCCCAAATCCAATAAGCGGGCCAAACGCTTCCCTGGCATAAACATATGAGCCGCCGTTTCTCCGGTACATGCTGCCAAGTTCAGCGTAACAGAGGGCAATGGAAACCAGCAGAAAGCCGCAGACTAAAAAGGCAATGATTGATGCAGGGCCGGCTTCCCGTGCCAGAACCCCAGGCAGCAGGAAAATCCCCGAACCAACAGTGGCATTAACGCCAAGGCAGAATACATCAAAGGTGGTTAGTTTTTTTCCGACAGATGCGTTTTGCATGACGGCCTACCGGCTTTATTAACACTACGGGGTTCAGATCACATGCAGAGCGAGGGAACGGTCAGGTGAACGTGTTTTCAAATAACCCCTTGGGGAGATTTATATTAAAAACGTAGGTAGCCCTCCTCAACAAGGGTTTTATAGAGGGCATCGGCAATAATTCTGTTGACAAACTCATTCGGATGGGCGTCGTTGTTATTTACCACCAGCTTTTCAGGGGGCTCATGGTTAATAAGGTCCGCTACAGAAAGCACCGGAACATGATAGTGGCTGAAAAACTCTTTGGCAAAGTCTATAAAAAAAGCGCTTCCCCGGAGGTCAGGCAGAAAGGGAAACACAATAACCACCATTGGTACGGACTGGACGCGGGCATAGTCAACAAAATGCAGCAGATCTTTTTTATGCAGGGCGAGAATATTTTCCTGGGCGTACAGTTTCTTAAGCAGCGGGACGTACCAGGATGTGTCCCCGGGGAATTCCCAGTATACATAATTGAGAACATAGGAATGGGTTATAAAAAACCTGGTAACCGGATCCAGGTGATTATAGGGAGCAAACACACTATAATTAATCCCGGCACCCGCTGCCTCTGCCGCGCCTTCAATATCATTGGCAAAATAGGCGAGAATAAGTACGTCCGGCTTGTACGGAAACTGGACGAGCCGTTTATATTCATCACGCGTATCCGATCCGTTCTTGCCCATATTAAAGACAACAGAGGTGTCAGAAAGTTTTTTCTGGAGGATATCTGAAAATCTGTTGTTACGAGTATCGATACCGTGCCCGGCTACCAATGAATCACCAATAATAAAAATTTTTTTCCTGCCTTTAAGGCTCTCATCGCTGTACTGTTTGTCCCGGTACCCGAAGCTATTGATAGGATTCCAGTAATGGTTAGACCATATTTGCGCTGAAAGGGTATAGCCGACGCCATGGCTCTTGGGTACAAACATAAAAATACCTTCGGAAAGCAGAAACATCAGCACCAGCATATACAGGGTCAAAAAAAGATTGGCTGTAAGGTATGTTGTCTTATGTTGAGAAAATTGAGTGATTATGAATTTTAAGGAGAGGGTAATACTAACTATGTTGAAAATAATTATCAGCACTCTTACCAGTGAATACGCGAGACAGCCGGGGCAGAGGGGATTTATAAACAGCAATACGAAAAATAGAATGAGCGGGGGCGCTGCGCTGAAATAAATTTTCTTCATACGATCTCCTCTGCAAGGTATGCGCAAAAAAGCTTGTATGCGTTCTGGAAAAAGATCCGTTCCTGATCATCAGCTCCAGGAAACAGGTGCCTGATAAGGTCTGTGTTGGGCTTCATGGGGGTCGGCGCAAACAGGTCTATATAAACCTCTTTTGTCTTATCCCATGGAGGCGCAGGCAATACCATTGTTTTCAGTCATTTCATGCATGAGGCCATTCAGCGTAAAATAAACACCGGCACAACGGGCAATCCTTTTAAGCCACGAGCCATTAAACCCGGTATGGATATGCACGTCAAAGATTTTCATAACAGTAGTGCTTCTAAACAGAGTGCAGCGGCTTCAGTTTGAAATGGGCACGCAGCTCATTGACTGAAATAAACAGGTCCTTATCCCTGCTGAGAAATTTATTTAACCGCCCTGTTGAGGTATTAAGCACCCGTGATGCATCACCAATCCTCCCCCCCTCCATATAAACAACATCAAGGACTGTAGCACAGAACAGAGGGTACTGAGAATTTTTTTTATTTATCTGCAGCGGGCAGTCCTCCCGGAAAAATGACCGTATCTCTTCCGGCATGGTGAAGCTTTCAGCGGAGGGGGCTTTCCTGATATTTAACGCTAAAGTCATCCGTAGCCGTTTGAGAGCTTTTATCCTGTTTTCCCCCTGTGAGCGGCTCTCCTCAGCAATAACCGAAAGACCTGTTTCCAAATGGGTGAGGCGCACAGCGCTGTAAGTCCTGTTTCGCTTCTGCCCTCCGTGCCCTGATGCCATATAGGTATCACAGCGGCACTGCTGTAAAAACTGTCGGTCATTGAGCCTGAGGAACGGATACGCTCCCTCCGGGATGACTATAAATGTGCTCAAGCTTCACTCCATAAAAAATACGTACCGGTATGTAAGGGTGCCCTGCAACAGAGCATCAACTGAAACGGTTAAATTAAATGCTGATTTTTTACAAATTACCCCTAAAGCTTTTTACCAAATACCCGAAACGTATAACTGTCACCCCCGTTTTAAGCCTGTCTGCACTAACCCTGTAGGCAGGCGACCCCTATTACCCCTCATCGCCATGTGCAGATGAGGGGTAATTATTTTTGGAGAAGACCGTTATACAGTCGGTGGTAGTTATCTATTTCCTTTTCAACAGAATAATCGGCGGCAACTATCTGTTTACCAGCCTCGCCAAAACGCCTCCGCAGAGATGCATCTGCAGCAAGCCTGACTGCAGCGCTAATCAACGCTTCTCTATTCTCGAGAGGGAATAATAACCCGTTTTCACCTTCCCTGACTAATGACTGATTACCGGTCACCGAGCTTGCCAGTATTGGCAACCCCTCTGCCATTGCCTCAAGCACAGATCCCGGCATGCCCTCGTTTAAAGAGGTATTAAGAAAAACATCAACTGCTCTCATAATGTTTCTCACTTCTGACGGAGGCCTTTCCCCAAGGCAGGTAAAACATTTTATTTTCCTGCCAAACGCTAAAATCTGCTCCGCCTCGTGCTTATCTATAATGGGGCCGATAATGAGCAGCCTGATGCGGGGAGCCTGCTTTTCAACTTCCCGGAATGCCGCAAGCGCAGCCCCCAGGTTTTTTACCGGCCTGATGCCGCCCACCATGAGAAAGACCACCTCATCCAGGCCAATCCCATTCATTTCCCGCACCATGCTCACATCAATACTGCTGGAAGCAGAATCAACTCCCTGGGGTATAGTCTGAATCTTTGGTGCAACTGAAGGCATGCACTTTATAAGTGCGTCAAAAGCCGCAGGATGAAAGGCAACAAGAGCAGCAGCGTGCTCAAGGCTTTCCCTGATATGTGCAGGAGGGTCTTTAATGCCGCACCAGGTGTTGTAATCAGTCCCCGTTAACGTGATTACCCAGGGTATACGGAGCCTTGCAATAACTGTCCGTGCCCACTGATATGATTTATCTGCATTCAAACTGTGCAGGATGTGGGGGGCAAACGCTGCGGCCTCTGCGCAGGTGTTCTCACCTGCATTAAAGAGAGAGACATCATAACCCCGGCTGGTTAATCCCTTCTGCAACCGCTCTGCCATTGTGCTGTTGCCGCAATAAAAAGGCAGGGTATGGGGGCTTACCAGTGCAATCCGGGTCATGACCACATCTCGCTATAGGAAATAAGGCTGATATTGAATCGCTCAACGGATTCCAGCACTGCCGGATGGGTTAAAGAGAATAATTCCTGCTCCCGCTGCGCAGATGAAAAAGGGCTGTCCGTGAGGCTCCGGTATCCCGGATGGCACATAAGCTCTGTCGTGCCATCGGGCAAGCTCTCTATAAAGGAGGTAACGGATTCAACCCGTGAAACAACCGGGAATTGGATGCCTGCAAAGTGGTCGGTAAAGACCAGGCTATGCTGTTTGAAAACTGGCAGTGCCCGCCGGGAGAGGGTTCCTATAAAATATTTTTTTAATACCGGTGACTGAAAATACTGCCCGAACCTTGAAAATGATTCCAAAGGCAGCCGAATCCGTGAGATGCCAAATTGATTTGCCAGCCGGGCAACCACCTGGGCAATGCCCGGGAATACATGAATGTGATTATTTCCATCTATGTGATCAGGGGTAATTCCCATTTCCTTCAGAAGACTTATTTGTTTAGCAAATTCTTCCTCCACTTCCCTGAGATCAAACACGCCAAGAAAAGCCTTGCGCCAGGCTATCTGTTTGTCAAAAAAGCATCCTGACTGATTTACCAGTGTTCTTACGCCCCGCTCCAGCGGCATGCCCCGGGTGAGATTCAAATGAATTCCAATACGTGTTCCCATGGTTTTTTGAAGATCAGACAGGACATCATCTGCCGATGGCATATTAGCTATGACCGAAACACTGGTAACGATACCTTCCTGTGCCGCCTGAATAATGCCGCGGTCCCGCTCAGGGTTGGTATTGTAGTCATCAGCGTTTACAATAAGATATTTGGGTGACATGATTCAGTATCTCGTTGCTCGTCACTCGTTTCTGGTTAATCGTTTATTTAACAATCACCGAGCAACCATAAACCAGCAACAGAAAAAATATTCTCTGCGTACTCTGTGGTTAATTATTTTTTTATACATTATCTTGTTTCAAGACCGCGGTTGAAAAAAGGGATGTAGTGTCTGGCCTGTCTGTCCCAGGTCCAGTCCGCCTCAACAATCTGCCGCGCCCGCCTTCCCATTTCCATCCTCAATTCCCGGTTGTCCCGAAGCTTGACGATGGCATCACGGATGACCTGTATATCCCGGTCAATTAAAAAGCCGTTTGCATTATCCTGTATCAGTTCAGGGGCGATTCCGACCCGGGTGGAGATGAGCGGAATGCCGCATGCTGCTGCCTCAAGCAGCGGATGCGGACCTCCCTCTGTCCGGCTCGCACAAATTAATGCATCAAGTCCCTGATAGAATGCAACCATCTCCTCCTGTGTGCGCCATTTTTCTTCTCTGGCTGCAAGTTTCAAGGTAACCCCTTTAAGGCCTTCAACTGCCGGTATAATGTAATCTTCCACGCCGCGCTTGCCGGGATGGTTTTTAAGTGATCCGGCCCAGCCAAGCACCAGTTCCCCTGAAGGAGAAGAGAAGAAACCGTGTGTCCGGGGTTTAAACTTATTACTGTCCACCCCGTGAGGTGTGTGAAACACGGCACGGTGCCGGCCTTTAAAAATATTACAGAGAATCTTTGAGGGTACATTCAGGGCAGCAAATCCTTGCAGATGGGCGAGAAATTCAGGTGACGGAGGAAGATCCTTGCCCTTATCCCACTTGAAATGGCACCGCACTCCGGTGACTGATGGGGGGGGGATATCCACTTCAATGCCTGCATCCTGGAATTGTGTTTCGTATGCAACATAGAGCAAATCAAATTTCCCCTCGCGAATCTTTTCTACTGCATTCTTATTAAATGCTTTTTCAAAGCCGTAATGGTCTTTTAACCTGGCCATTACGTTATCAGCCGTGCGCTCCAGCGCCCATCCAGGGACATCAACAATGACAAGGATCTTTGGCTTCATACCCTATAAGGAAAAAGGACTTATAAAA
>CAIYCZ010000260.1 GCA_903924805.1 uncultured delta proteobacterium
AAGTGTACTCCATACAAATAAAAATAAGACCGGTGCGTTTCAGCTGTTGCTGAATTTCTTAATTGATACAAGGTACTGCTCCATCAGACGGTTCCCTCTCAGAAAATATTTTCCTTCAAATAGTTCCATAGAGATAAATGAGATAGATGAATTATCTTCTGGATAACATATCTCAATGGCTTTCTGGCGATTTAGGATGGATATATTATTATGTATCAGATTCCATAGCACCATTAGAACCCCATGAAACCAAGCGGGGAATCCTCGGATATAAACACGTTATTCTCGAAATTGTCAGAGGTAACGAGCACACCGTCGTTCGTTATCCTTTTTGGCATCGCAAGATTTCACTCTTTTAAAATACAGTTGAGGCTCCATCATGAAGACAGTACGCATTGGCAATAAGACAATAGGAGAGGGTCAGCCGGCATATATTATTGCGGAGATCGGCATAAACCATAATGGAGATGTATCTCTTGCCAAGGAGATGGTTATTGCGGCTTGGGAATCAGGTGCTGATGCGGTAAAAATTCAGACCTTTATCACAAAAGAATTTCTCCACCCAAGCCACCCGGGATTCCAGTATGATAGGGATGCTGAAATTTCTCACGAAAAGGAGCAGGAAATCTGGGACATGGCGCGGCAGAATAATATCAATCTGTTCTCAACGCCTGAAGAGTTTCTCAGCCTGGCTTTTATAAAAAAACAAAATCCCCATCTCATGAAAATCGCTGCCATGGATTTTAACTATGAAGAGCTGATAAAAGGGGCTGCGTCAGTGAATAAACCAATTATTCTCTCTGCTGGCATGAGCACTATGGAAGAGGTGCTGCGCGCCGTGCGCTGGGTTGAAGAGGTTGGCAATACCGAGCATATAGTACTGCACTGCGCCTCCTGCTATCCTACCCCTCCGCAGGCCTGCAATTTGTTAGCAATACAGACCATGAAAAATCTCTTAGATTGTCCTGTGGGCTTTTCTGACCACACGGTGGGAATTCATATTCCTCTTGCAGCTGTGGCTTTGGGCGCTGCTGTCATTGAAAAACATTTTACCATTGACAAGTCCCTTCCCGGCCCAGACCAGAAATGTTCCATGGACCCTGATGACTTAAGGTCCCTGATTGGCAACGTCCGAGACCTGGAGCAGGCTTTAGGCCATGGCCGCAAAGAGCCTGCTCCGGAAGAGCGTGAAGCCCGTATGTTTAAGCGCCGCGGTATCTATGCTGCAGCAGACCTCCCCGAGGGATCCGTACTGAAGCGGGGCGATGTCTTATTTTTTGCCCCCTCAGCAGAAATAAGCACGGTAACAGCCTGGCCGGGCATGGTTGGCCGGCAGCTCAAACGAAATATTCAGAAAATGGGCATGATTACAGAAAAAGACCTACGGTGAGGAATGAGAAGAACGGTTTTATTCCGAGTTGACGGGGGCAGGGTATGGGGTATCTCAATGGGGCACTTAAAGCGGGCACTCCTCCTGGCAGGCAGGCTCGCCGATTCATACCGGATTGTCTTTATAATGAAAAACTATATTGATGGCGTAGCGTTTGCGCAGCAACAGGGGATAGAGGTTGAAATAATTCCTGTTGATGCTGATATAGACGAACAACTCATCACCCTGTGCGATAAATACAAGCCCGAAAAAATTATTATTGATTTGCGCAGCACTCCGTATACGGAATTCTTCAGCTATACGCGGAGCAGAAATATTCAGACCGTTGTTTTTGACATTACTGGTGAATGCACGGGATCTCCGGATATTCTCATAAATGATTCACTGGTAAAGCAATTTACCCGTTATGCCCATGTGAGCGCACAAACCAGATTAGCCTGCGGGCCGCAGTATTTCATGGTGGAGTGTTGCCATCCCATTGTACCAATACGGGAAGAAGTCATGGATATTATGATAACCATGGGCGGCTCAGATCCGGCAGGATTGACAGTAAAAATTCTTAACTCTTTGCTGGGACGTGCCTTTCCCTATACTATTAATGTAGTGCTTGGCCCCGCCTTCACTGACCGGGGTGCGGTGCGTGAAATTGCAGGTACTAAACGTTCGGTAACCATCTACGAAAACCCGGCAAACTTTTTGGAACTTTTAAGCCGCCAGGACATTGTAATAAGCGCGGCGGGGCGCACCTTGTATGAGTGTGCATATTTTGGACGGCCCGTAATAATTGTGCCGTCCATAGAACACGAGGTGCTCACTGCGGCGGAATATGAAATCTTGTCAGGATGCCTTAATCTCGGTCTCTGGGAACAGGACAAGAGTCCCGCCAGGGTAATTGAAGCTTTACAGTTCTATGCCAGCAGCTACCGTTACCGTACCGAGGTCTTTGAAAAAAGTCGCACATTGATTGATGGCAGAGGGATGGAAAGAGTACTGGCATTATTAGCGTAACAGGATTTATTATTAGAACTATTTTAAAAAGGATTTATCATCCGCAAAACATCGGGTAAATCCTTCTATCAAATACACACATATCTATATGAGAATTGCTTTTCAAATTGAACGTAAAAACTATTACCGGTTATTCGGTCCTATTGTCGACAGGGCTCTCCATGAAGGATGGGAAGTTGAGTGCTGGCATGACTATAAACAGCCAAGAACCGGTCAAAAGGGGTATGAGTTTCCCGAACTAAATGCGGTCCCCCGCTTCATCGGCGGAAAGCCTGACTATAAAATCTACCATGGCGCAGAGCAGCTGGACTCATTACTGGCACAGGGCAGTGTGGATGCTTTTATATCACTTAATTCTTTTCCAGATCGTCTTGACAGTTCCGCATCCTCCCGAATACCGGCCTGGATCACCATCCAGCATATTGTTGATACTTTTATCAAGTTCGGCTCAAAGGTTGTATCCTCGCAGATGTGTTGTCTTTACAGCGAATACTGGCTGCAGTGGGCTATCGAGTATTTTAGGAACAAGAACTATTCTTTCCCGAGTGATCAGACTGAAAAAATGCTCATGAATAAATCGCGGTGCGTTGGCTTCCCGGAACTCGACCAGTGCCGCCTGATTGATCCGGAAGAGGTGCGCAAACGCTGGGGCATACCTAAAGACCAGCCAGTCGTTGTGCTGCTCCCGTTTCCTACCTGGACCGCTCCCTATTCCTTCTGGTCGCATTATATCTATTCCCAGTCCAGTACCTATTTGCAGCTTTATCACATTCTACGAACAGCGCGCATTAAATATGTAAAGCATGTCCTGAAGGGCTGGAATGATTTTGCAGTGGTCCGTGCAGTGAAAGAATTCTGCAAACGCAACGGGGCCTTTCTGCTTGTTAAGTCCCGTCTTAAAGACCCCATACCGCCCTACATGGAGGCGGTAGCGGATAAATGCATCTACGATGAAAGGCACTACCCAGCCACCATTCTTGAGACTCTGAGCATTGCACATTTGTGCATTAATTTTTACAGCACTGCATTTACAGAAGTTATTGGCATTGGCATACCAAACTTGTGTATCGAGTATTCTGCCGAGGATACTGATTACGACCCCCTTTTATATACTATGATGATTAATCATCAAGAAGGGGGCTTCTATCAGTATCGCGGCGTTTCCACGTGCATGAGCATCCCTGAGGTGATCGAAACGCTGCCCGGCAAATCCCTGTCTGATTTCAAGATGGACTCTCACGAACGTAAAGCATACGTGGAAAAATTTCTGGGCTATGATGACGGACAGAGCTCAAAACGGGTTCTGGATGAAATTCAAGCCCTGGTCGCAAAAGGAAAAAGCCAAACGTGACAGTTGATACCCCCAAAAAAATCCAACTGAGCGATCTGCAGCGACTGCTGTTTCTGCTGACTAAATACGCCCGGCCATACTGGAAGACATTGGCTGTGCTGCTTGCGACAAACCTTACCGCAACATTTCTTGCCGCAGTATCGCCTCTTATTATCGCGCCTATACTTGATATAGCGCTGGGAAAGCCGGTCGGCCCTGCTGCGGCGCAGAGTATCTCCATCAGGAATCTCAATTTAAGCAACCTCGGCCCTGCCATGCTTCAATGGTTTAATTTAAGTGAAGCCACAGACAAGTTTCACATCGTCCTCATCCTGTGCGGGATTTTCCTGCTCGTGGGAGTCCTGCAGAGCCTAGCTACGTTCTGCGCCTACCTGCTGGCGCTGTGGCTGCGCGTCCGGTCAGCCCGCGACATGCAGTGCGATCTTTTCAGGCATATTTTATCCCTCTCCCTGGGCTTTTTTGCCAGGCAGAAGACCGGGGAGCTGATGTCACGCATTGATTCCGATACCATCGCAACAACTTCCGGTTTTGAAGCCATCATCGGTAACCTGATCATGTCGCCCCTGCTGATTTTATTTTACGGCACCCTGCTGGTCAGAACCAGCCCTTCGCTGGCATTTGCTGCGATTGGCGGAGCCATCCTCCACTATGCAGTGACCAAGGGCATCCAGGAGCCCATACGCCGTCATGCGGCCGACCAGTTTACTATCTTTGCTGACCTGAGAACCCGCCTTCAGGAAGCCCTCTTAAGCATCCGCGTGGTTAAATCGTTCAGTGCGGAAGGCTTTGAGCTTAGCAAGCTTACCGATACCATCGCAAACGTAGTCCGCATAAATATGAAATTCGGCGTCTTCAAGCACATTGAGGACCCGGTCAGAAAAGTTGTCGACCGGATGGTGGAGGTCGGTATTCTGCTGTTTGCCGCATACCTGCTGCTGTCCGGCCGCCTGGCTGCTTCAACCTTCTTCCTGTTTCTCTATGTGGGCCGGTCAATCATTCCGCCAATTTCGACGCTGGGGAACACCTTTATTCTGATTCAGAACACCCTGGCTGCCTCG
>CAIYCZ010000261.1 GCA_903924805.1 uncultured delta proteobacterium
CTCCGGCATTATCAGGTCGGTAAAAACCATGTCATAATTTTTTGCTGCAAACATCTGCAATCCTTCCTTACCGTTGCATGCGGTTTCTACATAATGCCCTTCATCGCTTAGAATATCAGAAATAAGTTCTCGAATTGCCTCTTCGTCCTCGACCACCAGGATTGCAATATTTTTCACTTCCCTCACCAAGCAACTCATTATTGAATAACCTGTTGAATATTTGTAAGGTTTATCGGACATAATGAAATAAAACTTTATGCAAGGATTAAGTGTTTTCTTCCCACACGTAAAGTTTTTTATTTTTCTTTACCTGAAAATATGGTTAAATAGCTGAAGCTTTGAAAAGGAGTCATACCATGAAAAAACTGATTGCACCTTCTATACTGTCTGCAGATTTTTGCTGTCTTGAGAAAGAGATAAAGGCTGTCGAGGCGGCAGGGGCTGACTATATTCATATTGATGTGATGGATGGACATTTTGTGCCGAATATCACGGTCGGGCCGCTTATTGTTGAAGCAGCACAGAGATCCACTACACTGCCGCTTGATGTCCACCTGATGATAGAAAGCCCGGACCGGTATATTGATGATTTTGCGCAAGCAGGCAGTACCATCCTTACCGTCCATCCCGAGGCGTGCAGACATTTGCAGAGAACCCTTGCCTGTATAAAAGATAAGGGAGTAAAACCTGCCGTGGCGCTGAACCCCTCAACGCCGTTGTGCGCGGTAGAGAACATTCTTGAATATGTGGAGATGATTCTCATTATGTCAGTAAACCCCGGTTTTGGCGGTCAACAGTTCATTTCATCCATGATTCCCAAGATAAAAAAGCTGAAGGCCATGCTCGAAGAGGCAGGGGTCAATATTCCGATAGAAGTAGACGGGGGAATCATTGTTGACAATATCGCTCAGGTTTCAGCGGCAGGGGCAGATATTTTTGTTTCCGGTTCGGGAATTTTTAAAACAGGTGACTATAAAAAGACCATCTCTGAAATGAAGAGAAAGATTGCCTCTTAATGCTTCCTCTGGTACGTAGTAACTGCCCGGTTATGCTGTTCAAAAGACTCTGAAAATTGATGGGTGCCGTCGTTTCTTGAAACAAAATAGAGATAACTTACCCGGGCGGGATTCAGAATAGCCCGTATCGATTCAATTCCGGGATTGCATATGGGGCCTGGCGGCAGCCCCGTATTAAGATACGTATTATACGGGCTCTCTTTTTTAAGATGATTTTTATTGAGCCGCTCATTAAACGAGCGGTTTTCCCGTTTGAAGCTGTAAATCACCGTTGGGTCACACTCAAGGCGCATGCCTTTTTTCAGGCGGTTCAGAAAAACTGCGGCAATAAGTGGTTTCTCATCCTTCCGGCCCGCCTCTTTCTCAACTAGGGAGGCAAGAGTAATCACCTGTTTTTTAGAGAACCCCGTGTAGGCAGCCTGTGTTTCAATTCCCTGGTCAAATATTTTATTGAACCGGTCTACCATCCTTTTTAAAATTGCCTCAGGAGGGCTTCCCCTGTTGAACTTGTAGGTTTCAGGGAACAGATATCCCTCCAGACTCTCTCCCGCAATCCCCAGTGATTGAATAAATTGGCTGTCAGTTGCTTTATTGGTTACCAGAGCCCCTGAGCACAGGCCCGCATTGTCAATATATTGTGCGACATCAAAGATGGTGCATCCTTCAGGAAAAGTGATCAGGTAGGCAACGACGTCACCACTGGCCATTTTTTTTAACAGGGCAAGTGGTGTCATGGGAAGGGTAAATTGATATTCTCCATATTTAAGTCCGCGCTCGACCTTCATCAATTTTGCAAGCACCTTGAGTCTCAATCTTCCCCGGATAGCCCCGCTCTGTTCAAGAATTTCAGAAATTTTACTGAGACTGCTTCCCTGGGGGATGTCTATGATCACATCGCCTGATTTTCCATTGGATGAAGCAGTGACACAGTAAAGGGAAAACCCGAGGCCTGCAAGCAGTGCAGAAAAAAAACAGAGAAGGAGAAGAGATAAAAAATTTTTCATAAGGCAGGAGCGCCCGTTACATTTATGTAGTCCAGATGTCCCTGAAGAATAATTGCAGCAGCAACCGTATCTATCACTTTTTTTCTTTTTTTTCTGCTCATATCAGCTTCCAGCAGAACCCGTTCAGCCTCAACCGTGCTCAGCCGTTCATCCCAGGTATCAATCGGAAGGTCGCAGGTTCCCTTCAACTGCTCTATAAAAAGAAAAACCTGTTCTGCAGCGGTGCCGATACTGCCATCCATGTTTATGGGAATGCCCGCCGCCACTTTTTCTATAGCGTATTTTTTAATATAATGAGCGAGTTCCTGGAGATCGCTGCGGAGGTTTTTCCTCTGTATTGTGCCGATACCCTGGCCGGTCCATCCCATCTCATCGCTGACAGCAATCCCAATTGTTTTTGTTCCGACATCAAGGCCGAGTATGCGCATTGTGTATTCCCATAAAAAGGTTCAGGGATTTAAGGGGTCGAGGGTTCAAGCGTTTTTTAATTTTCACTTGACCCCCTGGCCACTGGACCCTAAAACTATTTTGAGGACAGCTTTTTAACCAGCCGAGCCACCTTTTTCCCGAGCTGCTGGCATTCCTGTTTGCCCTTCTCATCAGGCTCCCCCAGGACAACCGGGCCATAGTGACCACCCGAGGTTTCGCCCTGAATAGTCATACCGTGAATAAGGAATGCCTTGAGTATATCCAGAACGGTGGTCTCATTTCCTCCGCCAAGGTTTGCTGATGTTGAAAATGCAGCGCCGACTTTACCATTCATCTTTCCGAAGTATATAACGCTTTTGTCAATAAGGGCTTTTATCTCTGCTGCCATGGTGCCAAAGTATGTCGGGGATCCGATGATAATCCCGTCAGCAGCAAGCATATCCTCTACGGTTGCTTTGTTCACCGGCTTAGTGACAACCTCAACACCTTCACTTTTCACGCCTGCTTCAACAGCCTGTGCCATTTTCTCAGTATTGCCGGTTTTTGAATAATAAATAATTATTATTCTGGGCATGGTTAACTCCTTAATAAAAAGCTATCAGCTTACAGCCGTCAGCAATTTTTTTATCGGGGAAGAAAGAAGGCCCTGCAGAAAAAACGCAGGGCCGTTCAAGTCACTTCCGTACTTTTACAAAGTGATTACCATTCCTCGGGAAAATATCCGAGAAACTCATCATAGACATCAGTCCTGCGGTCAGTCATCGGGTTATTAAAGTCTGACCAGTGGCGATAGCGGGCCAGCATGAGGTTTATTTCAGCCATGACCAGCTCCGGTTTGTCCGGAGAACCCGGCCCTGCAACAAAACTCCCGCCGGGGTCAGTAATACAGCTGTTCCCGATAAAGGTACAATCCCGCTCCACACCGACACGATCTGCACAGATGCTGAACACTGCATTCATCAGGGACATCTGCTGGGCGGAGAAGGCAGCAGTGGGCTTTTCCTTTGTCTGGAGCGGGTCTACTACTACCCAGTTTGTTGAATCGCAAATAATATCAGCGCCCTGGGCTGCGTAAATTCTGGTTACTTCGGGGAACCAGATGTCATAGCAGATGCGGCAGCCGATTTTCCCGAAGGGAAGGCTGAAGACCGGGTAGCCCAGATTGCCGGGCTCAAACCAGAGCTTTTCTTCATTCCAGAGGTGGGTTTTTCGATAGGTGCCGATGTGACCTTCCGGACCGACCACGGCGACGCTATTGTAAAGATGAGGACCGTCTTTTTCTGTGATGCCGGCACAGATATAAGCATTATGTTTCTTTGCCGCCTTGATCCATTCCTGGGTTGTCAGACCATCGGGCACTTCTTCTGCCATTGCAAACGCTTCTTCGCGGGAATTATATATATACCCGGTATTGCACAATTCAGGCAGCACCATGAGTTTGACGCCCTTTTTGCCAGCTTCATCAATCATCTTCAATGTTTCTTCAATATTTCTATCCTTATTGCAGATGTGCGGCTCCATCTGCAGCGCTGCCACTTTAATCAGGCTCTCCTTGCCTTTTTCACGCTTTCCGGGATACGGGGGAACAGGGAATTGCTGAAATTTACTTGTCATGTTTTTCTCCTTTGCTTTTATATCTGGTTAATCTTAAAACATTTTTTGCGTCTTTTCTTATGTATCGTTTTCCACAAACAGCCTCGCCAATCACCTCCCCTCGCATTTTCTATAACACTATTATTTTTTCGTTTTGGTAAGTCCCAGTGCTTCTATTGCTTCTTTTCTCAGAATATTTTTCTGAATCTTTCCAATAGAGGTTTTTGGAAAATCCGGCCTGAACTCGACAAAGCTCGGCACCTTAAACTTTGCCAGTTTATCTGCGCACCAGTCGATGATTTCCTTCGGCTCGCAGGTCTCACCCTCCTTCAGAATAACCAGCGCCATTATCGCTTCATCACGTACGGGATCCGGTACTCCTATCACCGCAACTTCTTTTACCCGGGGATGCATGCCGATGACAAACTCCACTTCAATGGCTGCAACATTTTCGCCTGACCGCTTGATCATGTCCTTCTTCCTGTCCACAAAATGAAAATAGCCGTCCGCATCCATGTAGGAGTTATCACCGCTGTACAGCCATCCGTTGCGCATCGTTTCCTTTGTTGCCTCCGGATTTTTGAAATATCCCTTCATCAGGGTCCTTCCGGGAACGCCGTGCACAATGAGCTCTCCTATGGTTCCCGGA
This sequence comes from uncultured delta proteobacterium, assembly GCA_903924805.1. Taxonomy (GTDB): domain Bacteria; phylum Desulfobacterota; class WTBG01; order CAIYCZ01; family CAIYCZ01; genus CAIYCZ01. The sequence goes on from CAIYCZ010000261.1 coordinate 4,692, forward strand.
GGTACTTCTTTGCCATTCTCATCCACTACCTTGATTTCGTTGCCCAGCCGCGCCATACCAATGCAGTTCTTCTTTAAAACCCCATCGATGGGATTCACGGTAGTTGCCGCGAGGGTTTCCGTCATTCCCCACAGGTCACAGAGTTTTACCCTGAAGCGGGACTCGAATTCATCCCACTTTTCATCCGGAATGGCAATGGCATACATGATGAGGCGAAAATCGTTCTGCCCGTCAAGCTCGGTGCGCGGCTGGTTGAGGATCATGTTGAGCGTTGCCGCAACCAGGCTTGTAGTGGTTGTCCGGTGCCGGCGCGCCTGCTCCATATACTTTGTAGCGCTGAACTGCTCGGCCATGACAAGGGTTGCCCCGGCAGTGAGCGTCGGCATTACCGAGATGAACTGGCCGTTTACATGGAACAGCGGCAGCACGATAAAATGCCTGTCTTCAGGGACCACTTTCCAGGCCTGTGCTCCGAAGATGCCGGCAAAAATAGCATTGGCATGGGTGAGCTGTACAGCCTTGGGGCGGGCAGTTGTCCCGGAGGTAAAGAGCATCATCAGGTCATCCTCAGCATCTATGTCAGCGGCCGGGACCTCGACTGGCGTATCCTTGAGCATATCTGCAATAATAATGGCAGCGGGGTAGAGCTTGCTGTTCGGGTAAACAGGGGAGGTCCTGGCAAGCAGCACATGCTTTACCCGGGGGCATTTCGGGAGAAGGGTATTGAACATGTCTATAAAGTTTGGTTCGGTAATAACGGCAACAGATTCCGAGAACTCCAGGTAATATTCCATCTCAAATGCGCCGGAGAAGATATTGGTCGGAATCATCACTGCGCCGATTTTAGCAAGTGCAAACCAGGAGAAAAGGTATTCAGGGGAATTGCACAGGTGTACAACCACTTTATCATTTTTTTTGATTCCTTTGCCGAGCAGGATATTGGCGTACTTATTGACCATTTCATCAAATTCTTTGTAGGTATAGCGGATGACATTGCCCTGCCGGTCTTCAAAGACAATAAATTCTTTGTCAGCAAACTGTTTAACCTTGAGATCTAAAACGTTTCTTATGTTTTTTGTCCCTATGCAGTCCA
>CAIYCZ010000262.1 GCA_903924805.1 uncultured delta proteobacterium
CCGTGCAAACAGTTCATCCATAGAAGTCCTCAAAAATATTCTTATTCTGAATTTTAATTTTCTGATTCTTTCAGTGAGAGCCGCTCTCTGTTCAGAAAATCAAGAATTTCTTTACGATACCGGTTAAACTCAGGGCTCGTCCGGTCTCGCGGTTTGGGAATATCAATTTCAATGGAGGACTTTATGCTTCCCGGTCTCTTTGAGAACCCGACAATGCGCTGGCTCAGAAAAACCGCCTCATCGATATTGTGCGTAACAAAGATAACAGTTTTTTGCGAGCTCTGCCAGACGTCAAAAAGAAATTCCTGAAGCACATTGCGGGTCTGGGAATCAAGGGACCCGAACGGCTCATCCATAAGGATAATGGCCGGATCGTTTATGAGCGTGCGGGCTATGGCAACCCGCTGTTTCATGCCTCCGGAAAGCTCTTTGGGATATTTGTCCTCAAAACCCTTCATGCCGAATTTATAAATGTAGCTGAGCGCCCGCTCCCTGCGCTCCTTTCGGGGTATGTCTTTCAGCTCCAGTCCAAACTCAATATTTTCGCTCACCGTTCTCCACGGAAACAGCGCGTATTCCTGAAACACAAAGCCAACCTGCAGCCACGGCTCTATGATCCGCTCTCCATTGATTAAAACATCCCCTGAAGAAGGCTCCTCCAGCCCTGATATAACCCGCAGCATGGTGGTCTTCCCGCAACCGCTCGGGCCGATCACTGAAAGAAACTCTCCGGACTTCACGGCGAGATTGATATCTTTGAGGGCTTCAACGGTTTCTCCCTCTACACCATCAGCATATGTCTTGCAGAGGTTTTTAAGTTCCAAACTCATTATTCTGGTAAATCCTCTTCTGCTTCTTAAGATCAGTTATCAGTGAATAGTGAATAGTATATAGTGGATAATTAAATTTTTTACTGAAACCTTTTTACTATTCACTAACGACTATTCACTTCTTTTAAGCTTGCATCATCTCCACCGCAGTGTTTTTTCTTCCAGGCTGCGCAGCGCCACATCAAGGAGATAACCCATAAGGCCGATGGTACCCATGCCAGCTACCACCAGATCCGGCCGCTGTATATCACGGGCAACCATAATCATATAACCCAGGCCATAACCGCTCTTTACGCCGGTAAATTCAGCAGCAACCAGTGTCATCCAGCCGATGCCAAGCCCGATGCGGATACCGGTAAAAATAGATGGCGTAGCCCCGGGTATCAGCACATTTAAAAAGATGCTCTTCTCTTTTGCTCCCAGCGTCCTGGCCGCATCAATAAGTCTCGTATCAACTGAAAGCACGCCTGAAATGGTGCTCAGCACAACAGGGAAAAAACACCCCAAAAATATGATGAATGCAGCGGATTTAAACCCGATCCCGAACCACAGAATTGCAAGCGGGATCCAGGCAAGGGGCGGAATAGGTCGTATGATTTCAATTACGGGAGTGAGCATATTCCTGAGGAGCCGCGACCATCCAACAAAAATCCCGAGCGGAATACCAATGATGAGAGCAAGCACAAACCCCAGTGAAACACGCACCAGACTTTCCAGACAGTGCAGGAGAAGGCTGTTTCCAGGAGGAAGTCCGGCGAGCAGCAGCTCTTTTACGCCGAGCACAATCTGCACCGGGGATGGAATCTTATGCGGCGGCAGTAACTGCAGTGAGGAAAGCCCCTGCCATAAAACAAGCAGCAACAGGGGGAAATAAAGCCGGATTCTGTCTTTGAGATAGTTCATGGGATACGGATAATTATTTCCCTGTATTCTTGTTTGTATGTAAAACAGAGGGAAAACGACGGATTAATTGAACAGACTCATTAAGAACTTCTCTGAAGTATCAGGCTTTATATAACGTAACTCCCTTAAAAAAGCAATATATTCAGACACCTTCAGGCGGTCCGGCAGACCACCGTAGCGAATGTTGGTGATGGCCATCTGTACCGTTTCCCTGTCCATGCCGGTATATTTTATGCCAATATCTATTGCCTCGCTCTGATTCTTACTGATAAATTCACAGGCACGCTGGTGAATCATTTTTACCTTTTCAATTACCGCAGGCCGGGTTTTCAAATAGCCCTCATCTGCCACCACGACACAGCATGGATGATTCTCCCATATCTGGTGAGAGGAAAGCAGTATCCTTCCTGAATTCTTTGTTATTGCTTTTGACGGGTACGGCTCCCACGCAATGAATGCATCGATATCACCTTCGCTCAGTGCCGGAATCATTTCCGGCGGTTTCAGTACCATAAGCCTCACGGCATCAATAGATAATCCCTCTTGTTTGAGAGCTTTTCGCAACAGGAAATCCTGGACGGTTGCATGACCGGGAATGGTGATAACCTTTCCCCGTAAATCTTTCAGACTGGTATAGGGAGTATCTTTGCCCACAACCAGAGCTGACCCTTCAATGTTGACCTGGGCAATAATCTTCACCTGCACCGTGCCATTTGCCAGCGCAGTAATAACCGGTGCCAGCCCCACATAGCCAATATCAAGTTCCTTTGCAGCAAAAGCGCTCATCAGCTCAGGCCCTGCCCTGAATACCCCGGCAACTTCTACCAATAAATTCTCATCCCTGAAAAATCCTTTTTCAAGGGCAACAAAAGCCGGCAGATGGTGGAGATCACTCTGCAGATAACCCAGGCGGATTTTTGTGTCGTTTTGTTTTGAGGAAGAACATGCTGTCGTGATAAATAAAACCAGACAGATAAGGAACGCTAAGCGGGAATTAATAGAGAGGGGAGCTGGCTTGCTTCTAAAGTTAAACACCATACTTTAAAGTTTTAAAGTTCAAAGTTTGAAGTTTGAAGTTTGAAGTCCAAATGAAACCAAAATGTCAAATGTCAATCAATAATTAGTTATTTGATCTTTGACATTCATTTGACATTTGAGCTTTGGCATTTGTCATTTCAGATTATACCTCTCTATCCGGTCACTACTCCCCTTCAGCTCCTTCGTCTGCTGCGGGAGCTTCTGTTTCCGTTTTACCGGACATGGACATGTATACCAGCTCGGTAATGTCCCTCATGGTTATGGGAGCCTCAGCCGCCTGGATGCCTACTTTAAGTCCCTGATAACAGAAGGGACATGCGGAGATTAATTCGCTGGCTCCGGTGGCCAGCGCATCGGAAACCCGTGTCTGGGAAATTTTGTTCTGAATGTCCGGGTACCCTGCTTTGAGTCCGCCGCCAGCCCCGCAGCACCGGGAATATTCACGGGAACGCTCCATTTCGACGAACTCAATACCGGGGATAAGCCGGAGCACTTCACGCGGTGCGTCATACACGCCGCTGTGCCGTCCCAGATGGCATGGGTCATGGTAGGTAACTTTCATCTTCACTTCGTGCTTCAATTCGAGCTTGCCGGATTTGATCAGATACACAAGATACTCAGCAGTATGCATAATATCAAAATTCACTGCTCCCACTTTCGCATAGTCTTCCTTAATCGTTTTAAAACATCCGGCACATGAAGTTACCAGCGTTTTAATACCCAGATCATTAAACTGCTGAATGTTTTCTTTTGCTATTTTTTCAAACGATTCGTGGTCACCCATACGCTGCAGCACGCTGCCACAGCACCGCTCCTTGTTGCCGAGGATGCCGAAATCAGTATGGGAGTATTCAAAAATGTTCACCGTATTTAAGGCGACTTCTTCAACATTTACATCATATGACCCGGTACAGCCCACAAAATAAAGAACCTCGGCCTTGTTTTTACTGATATCTTTAGGCTCTTCCTTGATCCGTTTTTTCTTTTTTGCCACTTTGGTCCATCGTGCGCGAGAGCTGCGCGGCTGTCGCCACGGGTTATCATAGGACTTGACACTGGTGACCAGGTCTTTCTGGGAATCAAGCGGTCCGTAGCCCGCCTCTACAATTGAGCGTCTGATCGCCTCCCAGAGTTCAACCGTATCAATGCTCACCGGGCACACATAATGGCACTGCTTGCAGGTGCTGCATTCATACAGGTCTGCGGCAATCTGCTTTATTTCCTCTTCAGTCACGGGCTGTTTGCCCAGCAGCTTTCCTAAAAAACTCTCCGGCCTGAATAACCCGTATTGCCGCCTGATGATGCTCCGGAACGCATGGGCTCTTCCCCGCGGATTTATCGGCTCCCGCTCGTCCTGCTCGTAGGCGGGGCACCAGTTGGAGCACTCTCCGCAGCGCGTGCAGGCATCAAGCTCCAGCAACTGGCGCATGCTCAGGTTTTCAATCTTAATCTCCCGTGCTTTTGTCCCTTTATCTATCTTTACCTCGTTCTCCATGGACGGTCTCCTTTATCTCTCGCCAACAAAAAACCACAGGGCACACAGAGAATATTTTTTGATAAACGTCCCTCACTCTGTGTTCTCCGTCTATACCAGTAACCGTTTATCCTATCTACCCAATTAAACATTGCTTCAAAATCCATCTTACCCCAACAATAATTTCAAAATCATTCTACTTATTCTTTCCCAAAAACGCAAAAATCTTAAGTGGCCCAATAAGCTCTCTCTCTAAAAATAGCTGCGTGTATCTTTTTTGAGGACACAGAGCAAATCTCTGCGTTCTCAGTGGTTCAAATAATTTTCCAATTAGCTACACGACACAGAACACTGAGCCGAATGCGCTTCGGCTTCATGCTTCCCGGCTTTTTCTGATGCATCTAACAAAACTTCAATCGGGCTGGCAAAGGCATGCCACATCTTGCTGAACGGTATTAACGCTATAAAAAACATGGCAACAAGGCCATGAATCCATACAAACACTTTATAGTTCATGACGGGGATTCCGCCAGCTTCAAATATCTTTGCAAACGCTAAACCGACAAATGAATAGGCAAGATCGGGGGAGCCCGCTGCTGCCATCAGCCTGAAAGCCTCAGCGATAAACCCGCTCAGGGTAATGATGAGAAGCAGAACAATGGAGGCGGTATCCTTAAGAATGGTGTCAAGCTGCGCAGCTCTGAATACGTATCTGCGCAGTACCGCAACAATCAACCCCGCCAGAAGCATGGTGCCGAATATTTCGCCCCACACATCCAGAATGAGCTTCCCGCCATTATTGAAAAAAACCCTCACCAGCGCTGAGTTAGCAGGCATGATGTCGGCAAGGAAGGCTTCCCAGGCGGTTAGAGCCAAAAGACCTATGAAGCCTATAAAAATACAGAAGTGCATGAACCAGCGGATAAAGCTGAACTTAATAATCTGCAGCTGCAGAATTACGTTCAGAATGAACGCCTTCACCATGGCGGCAATACCGACTTTATGGTAAAGGTTTTTTGCTTTCCCCCGGCGCCAAATGGCAAGGGTGACAAAAACGCCGGCAAAAAAGAATATGAACGTTATAACAGTGAGTATGTACAGTGCCACGGTTGCTTCGAAGTACAGGTAGTGTCTCATGTAACCTCCTCTTTTGATGAGTTGCAGAGTTCAGGAGTGTGGAGTTCGGGAGTTCTTACACTTTCACTCCTTAACTCTCTAACTCTTTAACTCAATGCGTTTTAGTCTGAAATATATAGATAGAAATTTAGCTGACAGTTTCCTTAAATCGGCAAAAAGCTGTTCAGCCTCCCCGGTTGTCTCTTCCCCTTTGTCAGAATCTTTTTTTATTTCTCTCAGCATTCCGGTAGCCCGTTTAGCTATCTCCCAAAGGTGCTCGATTTCCTCCTCGCGTATATAATCCACAGCTTCTGTATGTTCAAACGCTTCAATCCGTGACCAGATTGATTCTAAAAATACGCTGATCTTTTCCGGGTCATAAATCTTTCTGCCGATTCTCCACTGGTACCGCATCCGCTCAAGGGCCAGCGCCACGATCCGTGAGTTGCTTATTTCACTGCGCAGCGCCCGTACCAGTTTCTTTGATGCCCTGTTACCGCTATCAAAGGCAGCACGGTTTATATCTTTTTTTGTATTGCCTTCAGAAAAGCCATCGAGCATTGCTTCAATAAGTATCCTGTTTGCCTCCGGATAGCCCGGATGCTCAAAATGCGGGCCAAACAAATACAAAACCCCTTTGCCAAACTGTTTACGGGCAGCAGCAACGTTGCCAATAAGGGTCTGCTCGGCTATTTTCTCATCCACCAAAAACTCGGTTTTATCAGTAAAACCGGTATACAGGGCTAATACTTCTATATCGTCTGATCCGGTCAATGCCGGACCGCCATACAGCGGCACGGTTATTTCCTGTCCCCGGCATGAGAATCTATCTACTATCTTTACCCTGACCTCTTCGCGGACAGGATGATACACATACTGGCACCCGTATTCAGTACAAAATTTCTCTGCCATTTTTTTAGGCACAGGCAGATCTTTTGTAAGGTTGGTTATACGTGCTGCAACAAAGTTGAACAGGTTAAGGGGGGAAAGAGAGGATTTTAGCGGCAGGTATGCACCGGCACATGAACCGATATACACACCACCTTTAGTAATAAATGCCTCGAGTTGTTCAGCCCCCTGGCGGCCCAGTCCATCAGCTATGGCAAACGTATCTCCACCAGAGATAAAGAACACGTTTATGTTTTTTAATGCACCCGCTGCCACCTCAGATTCGTCAAAAAAGCTGACTCCGCAAATGCCGCTCCGCTCAAAGACATCTGCAAACCAGGTCCACGAATGCGACGTACCGGGACCAACATAGATACCAACCTCAGGCCATATCATACGCCCTTTGCAATTCCTTCCCTTTCGTGAGTGTACTCACTACTCACTACTAATTATTGATACCATATCCGATAGTTAGGCTCAAGAAAAAAGTAGAGGTCGCAAGCGTTTCAAGGGTATATAAAAAGGGCAGAAGCCAGTACCGGCCTCTGCCTTTTAAAGTTAGCCACTGAAAACACAGAAGGGCACAGAATATTAGGACGCATCCCAGTTTTTTTGATCCCTTACTCCACCCCCGTATCCTGACATTTCATTACCCGAACAGCCTGGCTGCAGATATCCGGTAGGCATTTCTTTTTTGCATTGCCATTACGCCAGGTTCAAAACACACCTGTACAAAGGGAATATTTCCCAGCGAGTTCATTGTTTCGAAATGATGCGCCGCTATTGAACCATCCCCGAGCTTTGCCTCTGCCAGAAGCCAGGGCCTGCCGTTTTTTACAATAAGAAAATCCGTTTCCTGTTTCTGTTTATTCCGTATAAAGTACAAAGTATAGTTGTCACCCGTAAACTGCCCCCACAGGCTCAGCCGCGTGTTCAATTCGCAGGCAACATAGTTTTCAAAACGCACCGCCCGTTCCTTTATCCTTGACCAGTCATAGAGGTAGTATTTCCCGGCTTTCAGAAGCGATCGCTTTATGTTTTTTGAATACGGCCGTATTGAAAAAACCAGATAAAAGTCCTCAAGCCGTCTCAGGTAATTCTTCACCGTTACCGGGCTTACCTGCAGGTGAGAAGCAAGTGAAGAAAATGATAAAGGGCTTCCGATCATTTCAGGAAGCAGGTTATACAGGTCAAAAATATACTCCCGGTCAACAATCCGTGTGAGAGTTCCTATGTCCTCGCGGATAACTGTCTCTATATAGTCATGTGACCATTTTTTATGAAATGCCGGTGACTGCCTTACAAACGGCTCAGGAAACCCGCTGTATTCAAGCAGGGCATTTAGCGGCTTTTGATAAGCCGGTGAAGCTCTCATTGCGTTCTCAATAAAGCTTAAAACATCTTTCGGAGGCTCAAGCAAAGCATTGCCGGTGACTTCTCTCAGCGTCAACGGCATAAGATGAAAGGTGAAGTACCGGCCGGCAAGGCTGTCACCTGCATGCTTGATCAGATTCAGTTTTGCCGAACCCGTTACAATAAAAAAGTATTTGTCCTCTATTTCGTCAAAGGCGGCTTTCAGGATGTTCTTCCATTTGGGCATCTTATGTATTTCATCGAAGCATACCCATAGCTTTTTCTTGTCGGGAAGCGCGTCAGCAGTGAAAAAGAGCTCATTCTCCTTATACCGCTGGCGCACCTTTCTGAGGTCCCAAAGATAATATAATTGTTCAGAATGCTCTTCCTGCAGCTTCTGTTTGGCAAGAGTTGTCTTGCCGACTTGACGGGGGCCCGTTATCAATCGTATCTGCCTGCCCCAGGTCTTGGAGAAGGCAATATCGTGAAGGCTTCTTTTAATCATGGTGACTATTTAATATATTCATTCATAAAAGTCAAACTATTTTATATGAACACATAATAAAGTAATCTTGCTATTTGGCATTTTCTGTTTTATTTTTGACGGACAGTAAAGCTCCCCGCCACAAAGCGTTTCTTCATAGTGTCAAATGGAGGGTTAAACTTCAA
>CAIYCZ010000263.1 GCA_903924805.1 uncultured delta proteobacterium
AAATAAAAGATTACTATACTGTTAACAAGAAGCAGTTTGAAGTTCCCGAAACCGTGCATGCCCGCCATGTTCTGCTAAAGACAGAAGAAAAGGATGATAAGAAAGTAAGGGAAGAAAAGAAAACAAAGATTGAGGGCTTGAGGAAGCAGTTGGTTGCAGGAGCGGATTTTGCAAAGATAGCCAAAGAAAATTCTGACTGTCAAAGTAAAGAGCAGGGCGGGGATTTGGGAACATTGGGCCGCGGGCAGGCGCCCAAGCCGTTTGAAGACGCAGCCTTCAGCCAGAAAGTAAAAGATATCGGCCCGGTCATTGAAACGCCGTTAGGCTATCATATCATTCAGGTTCTGGAGCACAATCAGCCAAAGACAAAACAGTTGGACGAAGTTAAAGACAAGATAGCAATTATTCTGCAGCGACAGAAACTGCAGGAAACCGCAGAGCGCTATATTGCTGACCTCAAGACAAAGGCAAAAATCGTTTACGCTGACACGGTTGCCCCTGCTGCCAAATAAATACTAAACGATGTGCAGCCAGGGATACCCGCGAAAGGAATAGAAAGAGGGAACGCACCGGTGCGCTCCCTCTTTTGAGTTTATTATTGGTAAGGGTAAAATTTCATTATGGTTCAGATACGAAACTTCAGCATCATTGCCCACATTGACCACGGAAAATCAACCCTTGCTGACCGCCTGATTCAGTACGCAGGACTTGTTGACCAGCGGCAATTCCGCGACCAGATTCTGGACAACATGGATATTGAGCGGGAGCGGGGTATTACCATCAAGAGCCAGACCGTGAGCCTGCCCTATACCAGCAGGAAGGGAGAAAAATTTGAGCTCAACCTGATTGATACACCGGGGCATGTGGATTTTTCCTATGAGGTGTCCCGCGCGCTGGCATCGTGCGAGGGTGTGCTGCTGCTGATTGATGCTGCCCAGGGTGTGGAAGCCCAGACCGTGGCAAACCTCTATGCAGCAATGGAACATGACCTTGAAATTATTCCGGTCATTAACAAGATAGATCTCCCGTCAGCTGATATAGAACGGGTAAAAGAGGAGATACAAGTCGAACTGGGTCTTAACCCTGAGGAAGCCCTTCTCTGCTCGGCAAAAGAAGGTACCGGCATAGAAGATATCCTTGAGGCAATTACCGAGCGCATTCCTCCGCCCAAGGGAAGTCCTGACAAGCCCCTCAGGGCACTTATCTTTGATGCACAGTATGATACCTTCCGCGGTACCATTGTAAGCTGCAGGGTTTTTGACGGCTCGGTGCAGCCCGGCGATACCATTCGCCTTATGTTTGCCGGCACGCCCCATAAAGTTGAGGAGGTCGGCTATTTCCGGCTGAGCCGGATTCCCCAGAAAGAGCTTGTGTCAGGAGAGGTGGGTTATATCATCGCCGGCATCAAGACGGTGAGCGATACGAGGATTGGTGATACCATCACGTGCGATGGCAATCCTGCTCCGAAGCCCCTCCATGGGTTCAAGGAAGTGAAGCCCATGGTTTTTTCCTCCCTCTATCCCATTGCCTCTGATGACTACCTGTCGCTCACCGAAGCGCTGGAAAAGTACAAATTAAATGACGCGGCCCTTACCTATCAGAAAGACTCTTCGGCTGCTCTGGGGCACGGATTCCGCTGCGGATTCCTGGGCCTCCTGCACCTTGAAATTGTTCAGGAGCGGCTGGAGCGGGAGTTCGGGCAGTCAATCATCATGACCATACCGAGCGTCCAGTACCGGTTTCTATTGAGAAATGGCGAGTTAGTTATTGTTGACAATCCGCATTATTACCCGGACCCGGCATCGATTGAAAAATCAGAGGAGCCGTTTGTGAGGGCAAGCATCCTCATACCCGAGCGCTCCATGGGAGTGGTGATGAATCTCTGCCTGGAGCGGCGCGGGGTGAACATACAGTTTCACTATCCGACTCCAAAGCGCATCGAGATAACCAGCGAGATGCCGCTTGCCGAGATTATCTATGATTTCTATGATAAGCTGAAGACCGTCACCCAGGGCTATGGCTCATTTGACTACGAGTTTATGGGGTACCGTGACAGCGATCTGGTAAAGCTTGATATCCTGGTGAACGGCGAGAAGGTGGATGCCCTGTCGCTCATGGTGCACCGCGACCGGGCGCGGATGCGGGCACTGCAGATATGCGAGCGGCTGAAAGATGAAATCCATCGGCAGATGTTTAAGATTGCCATCCAGGGTGCCATCGGCGGACAGATTATTGCCCGCTCAACCATTTCTCCATTCCGGAAAGATGTTACGGCAAAGTGCTATGGCGGTGATATCACGAGAAAGAGAAAGCTCCTGGAGAAGCAGAAGATGGGCAAAAAGCGGATGAAGATGGTTGGCTCGGTTGAGATTCCCCAGAGTGCTTTTATTGCCGTGCTTAAGTCCGAAAATGAATAAAAAAAACCTGCCCGGCCTCTATATTCATATACCGTTCTGCACGACCAAGTGTCCCTACTGCGACTTCTATTCTGAAACAGCCGCATCATTAATTCCCGCATGGTTACATGCTTTTGAAAAAGAGGTGCTGCTGTATAAAGACCGGTTCCGTTCTTTTGACAGCCTCTATGTGGGTGGAGGCACCCCGTCAGTGCTTAATGATGCACAATTCACTGCTCTTATGGAATGCATTTCCAAACACTTCCGTTTTCAGCCGGGAACGGAAATAACCATAGAAGTAAATCCTGATGATATAACAGAAAAGAAGTTGAGATGTTTCCGCGAGCTTGGCGTCAACCGTATCAGCATGGGTGTGCAATCCTTTGATGAACAGGTATTATTGTTTTTGAAAAGACGGCACACGGCACATGCTGCAGAGATGGCGCTTGATTTGATTCGCTCCTGCGGATTTGCCAATGTCGGGGTTGATCTCATGTATGGTATTCCGGGGCAGGCTGAAGCAGGATGGATTGAAACCCTTAAAAAAGCGCTTTCATTGCAGCCGGAACATATCTCATGCTATCAACTCACCGTGGCAGAAGACACGGTGTTCGGGGAGATGAGAGAGAAGGGCCGGATACAACTGCCGGATGAAACGGAGAGCGAGGCTTTTTTTCTCAGCACTGCACAGGTCCTTGAAGAAAACGGCTACCTCCACTACGAAATCTCAAATTTTGCACGGGGTGAAGAATACTGCTCCCGTCACAACCAGAAATACTGGCAGCATGTTGCCTACCTGGGACTTGGGCCTGCTGCACACTCATTTCAGAATGGTACCCGGTGGTGGAATTACCGCTCAATAGAACAATATTGCCAGGCTCTTGAAGAAGG
>CAIYCZ010000264.1 GCA_903924805.1 uncultured delta proteobacterium
AGTATCTCATCCATCATTCTCTCTGCCTCAACCTCCATGCATATTTGTTACACTCGAACCCTTGAATCCTGGAACACTTGAACCCTATCTTTATTCTTCATGAAACATGTGCGACAGCTTTTCAAACGTAATTTTTTTAGCACCGAGAGCAACCATTTCTCTAATGGCATCCTCTGAGTCTTTCAGCTTCAGGTTAATACCTTTAATACCATCAACCAGCACGGTAACCCTGAAACCGAATGTTATGGCGTCACGCACCGACCACCTCACACAATAGTCTGTAGCTATTCCACCAATATACAGTTCATCAATTGCAATATTTTTCAAAACCGTGTAGAATTCTACATCATCCCGGTCAGCAGCCTGAAATACCGAATAGCCGTCCGTGTCCGGATCCATCCCTTTAGATAGTATTATCACATCATCAGGCAGCTTGAGCAGTGGATGAAATGCTGCGCCGCTGCTATTCTGGACGCAGTGTGACGGCCACTGCCCGCCAAACTCTTTAAAATGGGCGGTCCGTTCAGGGTGCCAGTCACGGGAGGCAAAAACCGGTAATTTTCTGTGTGAGAACAGTTCTATATATTTGTTCAGCACCGGTATTATGGCATCGCCTTCAGGCACTGCAAGGATTCCGCCCGGGCAGAAGTCATTCTGCACATCTACAATGACCAGTGCTATTCCTTTCATGAAGACTTCCCTTTGTCCTTCATATTGTTGTATTGAACATTATTTATACTGTATAATTGAAGCATTAGCAAAGCATAAAGCAAAGCATAAAGGTTGCAAAATGCCTTAAAAGACTGTAAAAGGTTGAATATAATAATCAATCAGTACAATGAAACAAAAACAATGTTGGGCACCCTGAGCAAAGATGGGAGCATTCATAAGAATCCTCTTGTTCATCCCCGCGGTAGTGCTGGTTGGCGTGCTGGCATTCTTCAACTAATATCAGGAAGGACCAAAATAATGACAGGGTCAGTGTCTCACGATCGAAATGATGAAACAATTGAGTCTAAAGCCCGATGGTTTCAGTCGCTTTCATTGGAGGAGAGGATGGAGATGCTCTGTAATTTTACAGACCTGGCTTTAAGCGTAAACCCGCATATTCAGGATAAAAGAGATGCTCAACAGAGTCAAAGACGTATTCAGGTCATTACAAAAGCATGAAGTTAAATATGTTGTAATAGGGGGCATTGCTTCTGTTCTACACGGGGTGCCAAGAGCGACGTTTAATCTGGATATACTAATTGAAGCAACTCATAATAACACAAAACGACTGCTTGATGCATTAACAGAAGCAGGATTGGGTACAGCTTCTTTGACCTCCCCCGATCAAATTATTGAAAATGAAATTACAATTTTCAAAGACAGGGTGCGTATTGATGTTCAGACATCTACACCAGGATTAAATTTTCAAGACGCATGGGAACGACGTGTGACCATGACCTATCAGGGGCAGGAGTTTTATGTGGTTTCTGTACAGGACCTGATTTCATCAAAGCAGGCTTATGGCCGCACGGTAGATATCGAAGATGTCCGACTGTTAGGATTAAAAGACACCGAAAAAAACGGAGCATTCAGGTTCTAAAAAAAGCTGTGGTGCCTACTGGGGACGAAAAGTTGACGCAAAAAAAAGCAATCGCAAGCGTCGCGAACAAAATAAAACAGTGATAAAAAATTCAAGAGAAGGCTCAAGATAGAAGCGACATGGTTAGTATACTGGCAAAACGTGAATATGCGCCTGACAGGATACTCTGTCTGGCGTTTTTATGCACATTCCATTAACTCACGCAACAGGGGCAAAAAAAATGGGCACAAACAACATTATCTTTTTAGAAGTTATCGAGTGGTTTGATGAGACCGGCAAAGAAATTGTCCACCGCATACCGGAAGGTGGCTCTGGAGAAATAAAACTGGGGGCTCAGCTTACGGTGCGGGAGAGCCAGGCTGCGGTCTTCTTTTATCAGGGGAAAGCCTACGATGCGTTCGGCGCCGGCCGCCATACCCTCACTACTGCCAATATTCCCATTCTTACCAAAGTGCTGAGCCTGCCCTGGGGCATGACCAGTCCGCTCCGGGCAGAAGTCTATTTTGTAAACATGAAAACGTTCCCCAATCTCAAATGGGGCACGCGTGACCCGGTTGCATTCAAGGATTCACAGCTCGGGCTTATCCGGCTCAGGGCTTTTGGCGTCTTTAATCTCAGGGTTGTACAGCCGGTCCTTTTTATTAACAGCCTGGTGGGAACTCAAGGGGTCTTTACCACAGACGGGATTGGTGATTACCTGAACCAGGTCATTGTTTCCCGCTTCAATGACTACCTGGGCGAACATCTCGACACGATATTTAACCTCCCCGGCCAGTATGAAGCTGTCTCCGAAGGTTTGAAGAAGCGGCTGGAAGAAGACTTCAGCCATTTCGGGTTAGCCCTCACCCATCTCTACATCAATTCCGTTACACCGCCGCCTGATGTGCAGCAGGCCATTGATGATAAAAGCCGCCTTGCCATGTTTGATGACCTGAACCGCCTGCTTAAAATGAAAGCTGCCGCAGCTATTGAAAAAGCCTCCCAGGCCCAGGGCGAAACAGGCGCAGGCCTGGGCATGGGGCTTGGCGTAATGATGCCTGCCATGTTTGCGGAAGCTTTTAAAAGCTCTGCCTCCCCGCAACCGGCTCAGAGTACCACACCGTGTCCTGACTGCAGGCATACCATTCCCCAGGATGCAATCTTCTGCCCCTATTGCGGTCACCACCAGGTAGTCTTCCAGCAGTGCTCGCGCTGCAATAAAAACCTGCCGCCTAACGCCAAGTTCTGCTCGCAGTGCGGAAGTCAGGCTGGAGAGAAACCGCAGCCGGTACCCTGTCAGAAATGCGGGACTGAAAATCTGCCGAATGCGCTGTACTGTAATCAGTGCGGAGAAAAGCTGTAAAAATTACGTGACTCGTGACTCGTGGCCCGTGACTCGTGAACCGTGACCCGAATCCCTCAACTTTGAACTTGAAACCTGAAACTTGAAACTTTGAACTTGAAACCTGAAACAGGTTCATATGTGGCAAATCCAGCATCAGTGCCCCCAGTGCGGAGCTCCCGTAATACTTGATGAGACCGAGCGGCTTTTTTCCTGCCCGTTCTGCCGCGTCAGGCTCTATCTGGCGTCGCGGGAGTGCATGAACTATATTCTGCCGCCCGCAGATTCTGCTGCAGAAGAATTACTTTTTATCCCGTACTGGCGGTTTAAAGGAATGGTATTTTCCTGCAGGGAATTTTCGGTCAGCTCAAAAATTATTGACATGAGCCGCGTGGCGGTGCCCGTCAACTGGATGCCCTACTCTCTTGGCATCAGGCCCCAGGCATTAAAATTACGCTGTATCGGCCCTGATACCAGGGGAACTTTTTATAAGCCCGGCATGTCGGTAACAGATATTATTTCACTCCTTGAAGGGCAGCTTGACGCTTCCGCAAAAGCGCCGCTCCTGCACCGGGCGTTTATCGGAGAAACAGCAAGCATGATCTTTGCTCCGATTGTGATCAAGGATGCGGCACCCTTTGACGCGGTGCTGAACAGACCCATTGCCTCCCCTTCAGCAGCGGGGTTGGATGCACTCCAGCAGGTTGAGCAGAAGGCAGCGCTGCAGGTAACCTTTATCCCCTGCCTGTGCCCGGCATGCGGCTGGAACCTTGAAGGTGAAAAAGAGAGCATAGTACTGGTGTGTAAAAATTGCCATTCTGCCTGGCATTCTTCTCTATCGGGTTTGGAGAAGATAGCTTTTGCGCTTCTGCCTGGCGCTGGAGCAGCGCCATACTATCTGCCGTTCTGGAAGATACAGGCAGGGGTTGCGGGATTGGAACTTTCCTCTTATGCAGACCTCATGAAGTTAAGCAATGCGCCGGTAGTGATAAAAAAAGAGATGGGGGAAATGGAGATGAGTTTCTGGGTACCGGCGTTTAAAATTGCACCGGATGTATTCCTGATGGTTGCCCAGCGGATCACCATGGCCCAGCCGCGGGAAGACGGCAAGCAGCAGTTTACCGAAGCACCACTGCATCCGGTCACGCTCCCGCTGCGCGAAGCAGCAGAGAGCATTAAGGTTCTGATAGCTCAGTGTGCCGGCGCGAAAAAGGACGTGTTCCCAAAACTGCCGGAAATTTCCATCCAGACAAAATCATCCATGTTAGCCTATCTGCCTTTTACCTCGTCGGGAAGCGAGTTTATCAACACCGGGATGCACCTGAGCATCAATAAAAACACCTTGAGATTCGGAACAAACCTCTAACCCTTACGGTATTTCAAGCAAAAAATCCCTGCCTGCTCATCGTGCCCCTGTCCCGGTGCAGA
>CAIYCZ010000265.1 GCA_903924805.1 uncultured delta proteobacterium
GTCTTCCAATATGTCAAAAGATATAATCGGTAACACGTTAGAGAAAATTGCAGCGGATGATGTAAAATTTATTCGGCTTCAGTTCAATGATGTGATGGGACAGCCAAAAAATGCTGCGATCCCGGTTGCACAGGCAGAAAAAGCACTGACAGATGGAACCTGGTTTGATGGATCCTCCATTGAAGGATTCACTCGTATTGAAGAATCTGACATGCTGCTCAAGGCTGACCCTACATCATACACAGTGCTGCCATGGCGAACTGCTGAGGGGAAGGTAGCACGATTTGTCTGTGATGTCTATACGTACGGGAACAAACCGTTTGAAGGAGACCCCCGTTTTATCCTGAAAAAGACGATGGCCGAAGCAGCAAAGATGGGGTACGTCTTTAATACCGGTCCTGAGCTTGAATTTTTCCTTTTCAAGCTGATTGAAGGAAAACCGACAACCCAGTTTCCTGACCAGGGCGGTTACTTTGATCTTGCGCCAAACGACTCAGCTGAAGATGTTCGCCGCGAGATCGTACTCGCACTCATTGAGATGGGATTTGAGATTGAAATGTCTCATCACGAAGTCGCCCCAAGCCAGCATGAGATCGATTTCAAGTATGATGATGCGGTCACAACCGCAGACCGCGTGATGACCCAGAAATTTACTACAAAAGCTATTGCGTTGAAGCACGAGCTTCATGCGTCATTTATGGCAAAACCCATAGCGGGCATCAATGGCAGTGGTATGCACACCCATGGTTCGCTCGCCAGAGGGGGAAAGAATGCTTTCTATGATCCGGATGCACCCAAGGGGCTCAGCGATGTGGCACTCTATTACATCGGCGGTCTGCTCAAGCACGCAAAAGCAATCACCCGGGTTGCAAATCCCACGATTAACTCGTACAAGCGTCTGGTCCCCGGTTTCGAAGCCCCATGCTATATCTCGTGGAGTACGACAAACCGTTCAGCATTGATCCGTGTTCCTGCAGCCCGCGGCAACAGCACCAGAGCCGAATTCCGCAGTCCTGATCCAATGTGTAACCCGTACTTAACCTTTGCATGCATGCTTGCCGCAGGTCTCGATGGCATCAAGAACAAAATATTACCACCGGACAGCACCGACACAAACATCTATCATCTCGATCAGAAAGCGCGCAAGAGACTCAAGATTGATATGCTTCCTGGAAGCCTTACGGAATCCCATGATTATCTTCTGAGGGATGAGGTGCTCTGTACAACCCTTGGCGATCATATTGTGGATACACTTTCCCGTATTACAGAACAGGAGACCGATGCATACCGGCTTGCAGTACATCCGTGGGAGCTCGATCGCTATCTTCCCACTTATTAAATTTTTTTCTTGTCGATAGAAATGTTTATAAATATAGGTATACTATTTCCTTCCAACAAACAACCTTATTAAAAACCACAAAAGAGATAACGCGTGCATCAGGAACGTCAGAGAACCACCGGACTTTTCATCCGGCAGGGAATCTGCTGAACGGTACGTTCATATGATCCGCTGCATGTAACAGAACAAAAGGATGAAGGTGAAAACAAATGGCTTTAGATTCTGGAGCAA
>CAIYCZ010000266.1 GCA_903924805.1 uncultured delta proteobacterium
CCTGAAAATTCTTTTTATAATAATTTCCCCTTCCCAGCGGGAAGGGGAAAAAGGGGATGGGGACTAAGGACTAAATATATGAATGGCAATCAGCGCGCCAGCATCAAAGCGGGCATGAAAGTCACTATAGTGCTAAAAGCAGACCAGCAGAGCGGCAAGCTCACCGAGGGCGTGGTCAAGGATATTCTGACCAATTCACCCACCCATCCGCACGGCATCAAGGTGCGCCTGACGAGCGGGCAGGTGGGGCGGGTCAAGGAGATAAGGGGATAGCAGCCAATCTGCCAAACTCAGTCCGATTTTATCTATGTTGCTATCGTGAACATAATTGGATTAAAATACTGCCTTATGAGCAGGTCTCAAGCCTTCGTAATTACATCGTGTTTTGCGCAAGACCTTGTCCATATCCCGACATTACGGCGGGTAATCCAGAGAAACAACCGGCACACCCACGACTGGAGTAAAACCATATGAAAAAATTGCGCAGGTTCAAGTTGTTCTTCAAAGCGGCCATCGTGGCGGCAGTGGTGCTGGCCATTAAATTCGCCACCGACCACTACGGTCTTTCACAGATTTCAATCAATACTCTAACGAGTTCATTTTTCGCTGGTGTGTTCTTCACCATCAGCATCCTTTTCACAGCCGCCATAACCGATTTTAAAGAAGCCCAGAAAATACCGGGAGAGCTGGCAATCCTGATGAAAGCGCTGCACAATGATGCCATACTGGCCTCCGCCTCAAGCAATAATTGCCCCGGGACCCAGGATATCCTGCGCCATGTGGAAGGTCTGCTTGGCGTTATAACGCGCAACTTCCGAGCCAATCAGTGGCACAAATCCCATCTGGATCATCAGATAAATCAAATCAATGAGGATATCATTGAGTTATGGAGAAAAAATACAGCGCCGGGCATTCTTTTAAAACTCAGGGAAAACTTGACGAATATCGATAGGCTGTCACACCGCATTGATTACATCGCTTATACCGACGATATCCCGGGAGCACATCTCATAGCGGATATAGCTCTAGGCGCGGTCTTTTTGATTTTTATTTTCGCCCATAATGAATGGGGCATCGGCGGAATTGTACTGTTTGGTGCCATAACATTTGTGCTCAGCGCCATAATGTTGCTCATCCACGATATGGATAACCCTTTTGAATACGGGCAGCAAACCCTGGCTGACGTGGACATGTCGGTGCTCTTCAAGCTGGAGGATTACTGGAAAAATGCTCCGACCGGGAACGCTCCGGAAATTTCATCCAGCTTAGAGCCTACTCTGCCGTCGAAGTCGCTCTGAGAGAGTCGGGGCGACATCGTGATGACCCTGGGGCTCTTTATAAAAATAGTGCCAGGCTTGGGCCGGGCTATTCCCGCATATTCCAGCCGTTGAAGCTGCTCATCTCTTCCAATGTCTTGCGGCTGTGCCCGCGTTGCGCCAGCGCTTCGCCGAAATAGCCCAGCGGCAGCAGAGCCATCACTTTCCTGTCTCGCGGGATCCCCAGCGCTCGCTTGACCTTCTTCTCGTCGAACAGGCCCATCCAGCAGGTACCCAGGCCCAGCTCGTCCGCCTGCAAGATGAAATGCTCGACGGCGATGCCCATATCTATCAGGCTGAAATTCGTGCGCAGTACGAGGTTCCCATCCTGAGCCCGGGGCCGGGCGGGTCGGCCACGGCAGCAACCAGCACCAGCGCCTCCTTGGGAAATTTCATGACGGAGAATAATCCGCCGAAGGCCGCAGCGCACAACCTGCCCCTCAAAACGGGTTCATCGACGACTACAAAGTGCCAGGGCTGGCTGTTGCTGGCCGAGGGTGC
>CAIYCZ010000267.1 GCA_903924805.1 uncultured delta proteobacterium
CTTATTGTTTGATAGTTTGCTGAATAAGCACGCCAAGCACTCTATGAATATAATAATACACTTTACCTGCTGGAATTGTCTGTCAGGAATGTTTGATATGTTGTGTAGGGAAAACTTGATTTCTGATGTAGGTATGTTACGGGGGCAGCTTTTTTATTCCAGGGAGGTCAAACCGTATTGAATGGCAAATTTAATGAGACTTGAGAGGTCTTCGATTCCCAGCTTATGCATCATGCGGCTGCGGTAAGTTTCCACGGTTTTGGGGGAAATAAAGAGGATATGTGCCATCTCGGCACTGGTTTTACCCTCTGCAGTAAGCTGCAGGATTTCACGTTCGCGCTCGCTTAAGCTTTCCAGAGGACTTTTTGCTGTTTCAAGGTCCCGCTGCCGCAGATAGTCATTAATTACTGTCTCCGATATCTTCTCGCTCAGGTAACGCCTTCCGATGTGGAGCGTGCGCACCGCCCTTATTACCTCGCTTCCGGCAGATTCCTTCAGCAGATATCCCTGGGCACCTGCCTGCAAGGACCGGAAGATGTGCTCGGCAGTAGCGTGTATGGAGAGAATAAGAACTTTTACAGACGGGCAGGTGGCATGTATTTTCCTGGTTGCCTCGATACCATTCAATCCCGGCATGGCAATATCCATAATGACAATATCAGGGCAAACTTTGGTGACAGCCCTGACTGCCTCGTGTCCGTCGGATGCCTCTCCCACAACGGTAATGTCAGTTTCAGCCTGGAGTATAAGCTGCAGGCCGTTTCGGACAATGGCATGATCATCAGCAAGAAATACGGTAATATTCATACGAAAGCCTCAACGATAACCTGGGTGCCGTGACCGGGGCTCGACTCAATGCGGCAGTTTCCGCCTATTGCTTGGGCACGTTCAGCCATGGTTTGAAGTCCTATGCCCTGATGCTGGTCAGCAGTGCGCTGCTGCTGTATAAAGCCGCTGCCGTTGTCGCTAACCCTGAGGCGGACGCAGTGTTCCTGCCGTTCAACAGCTACGGCAATGCAGCTTGCTCCGGCATGCTTTACTGAATTAATCAGCGCTTCCTGGGCGATACGGAATAATGCTGTCTCAGCTGCAAGGGGGATGCGCGGAAGGTCTTCCCCGGTAATATTAATCGTCAGACCGGCAGATAATGCCAGGTTACCGGCATACCAGCGCAATGCTGCCACCAGCCCGTAGTCATCAAGCACTGCGGGGCGAAGATCAGACATGACGTTGCGGATGCTCTCTGTCGTCTCCTCCAGCAGTTTCAGGGAGTGTTTCAGCAGGGGTTCTATTTTATCCATCTTTTTACTATGAAACTGGCTCTGCAGAAAATTTAAATTTATACCCAGTGCTGCAAGATTCTGCCCTGCCCGGTCATGAAGTTCACGTGCTATGCTGCGACGTTCTGTTTCCTGTACTTCAACCAGGCGCAAGGACAGTTCCTGCAATTGAGCATTTGCGGTCCGGATCTGTTCAATGAGCTGCTCCCGTTCGTTTTCTATATGCTTGCGTTCAGTTATATCACGGATGATGCTTTGATAAAACCCTCTTTCTTCTCTCCGAATAATCCGGGCACTCACTTCTACGGGAAACGTTGTCCCGTCCTTTCGCACGTGTACGGTTTCAAATATCAAGCCGTTATCTTCTGCAGCAAGGTTTGGGGCTTAACGTGCTTCCAGTTCTTCTTCGCTAGGACCCCGTAGACGACGCCATAGGAGACCCCAAGGGTATCCGCGATGTGCTGCGTCTTGTAGCCACGGCTATTGAGCTTCCATATTA
>CAIYCZ010000268.1 GCA_903924805.1 uncultured delta proteobacterium
GTGTATTGCGCTGCTGGAATATACAGCAAAGCTTCTGGTGGGATGAGATATGGAGCACTATGGCATACGCAAAAGCGGAGTCCCTGTGGAGCGTAGTGAGTAGTCTGGGATATTATTTCAACAACCACATCTTTTATTCATTGCTTGCTCGTTTTTCCATACAATGCTTGGGAGAGAGTGAATTTTCCGCACGGCTTCCAGCCCTCATCATGGGACTTTTAACTATCTTTGTTGCGTTTCGCTGTGGTGAGAAATTTTTAGGAGAAGTCGCTGGAATCATCTGTGCATTTTTGCTTGCTATCTCTTCTTTTCACATTGATCACTCCACAGAAGCGCGCGGTTATTCAGGCCTTGCACTCTTTGCTTTGCTCTCTTCCCTGTACTTCCTTAGAGGTGTTAAGACAAATACGCTTGAATCCTGGTTATTATATGTTCTGTTCACCGTACTTGGCTTTTATGCCCATGCCTTTATGCTGGCAGTCTGCCTTTCGCAATTTTTCTGCGCTGTCCTGTTCTTTGCCGCAGGGAAAGCAGGCCTGCAGCGGATCGAGGTTACTTTTACGGTATTGAGGAGTGTGTTGTTCTCCCTGCTGTCTGCTGCCATTATTACCCTTACCCTCTATGCTCCGGTGATTTCCACCTTCATGCACAACCTGAAAAAGGTGCGTATCGTCGCGGTGACACGCTGGCCATTTCTGATGAGCCTCTTTTCATCGTGGTGCCCCGGCATTGAGAACCCGGTGGGCATTCTAGTGTATGGGGCGCTCTTCTGCTGGGGCATTGCAATCATCGGCAGGCAAAACCCGCGCATGGCTATTTACACGGTCGTCTTATCGGTCGTTCCGCTTAGTCTATACCTGCTGCTCAACCCCATGTTTGTCTTTGAGCGATATTTTATTTTTGCACTGCCCTTTATTCTTCTTACTATCGGCACGGCAGTGGCCGCATTTGCTGCCCGGCTTACGGGGATATACCGCTTGGGGTCTGTTTTGCTGTGCCTTATCGTTTTGTTTTATTTGCAGTGGCCGGCACTTCGCACTATCCTTACCCAAGACCGGCAGGACTACCGCAATGCGGTTCAGTTCGTGGAACACAACATGACTGATGCGAATACAGAGCTGGTATTTTCTATAGGTTATGCAGGCGAGCATTTCCGCTATTATGCGCACGCCAGCCCGGTCTTCATTCCTGAATCACTTGCTGATTTAAACAAACTGAGTGCTGGCAAGAAGCGGGTCTGGTGTTTAATTACTGCCTGGCTTCCTGCAATACGGCCTGCTTATGAAGACAAGGAACTTTATGCTGAAAAGCCTGGTCAGTGTGAAATTTATAATTATGTGAAAAAGCATTTTCGTCTAATAAAATCCTATCCATCAAGGTATCCGGTAGAAATATATTATGTGGAACAATAACCCCCGGTCCCAGCATATGTCATTGCAAAAAATGAGTATCTGCTATCTCATGCTGTTTGTTCTCTTCTTTGTGAGCTATGGCTATTTTTTCCAGGGCGGCGGGTGGAACCAGAACGGAAGAATCTGTCTGACACGGGCAATTATCGAGCACGGCACCTTCACCATTAACCAGTATAAAGAGAACGTGCCGGAGATGGAGTTTGTCAATACCGGTGACTGGGCATTTTATAACGGCCACTATTACTGTAACAAATCACCGGGCCTTTCTTTTCTGGCAGTGCCTTCGTTTGCCCTTACCCAGTATTTCCTGAAA
>CAIYCZ010000269.1 GCA_903924805.1 uncultured delta proteobacterium
ATTTTCAGTCTCATTATAATGATATCCGCTCATGCGCTCTTCCCCCCTTAGTCACACCGGTATTTCACGACGGTATTGTGTGCGCCTGTTACGGGGTCCCGGGCATCTCCCCGGCTGCTGTCTTGTGCCTGTTGTGCATGCGGTGCTGACCGTTATGACAGCCTCTGATGATCGGGGTTCAGCAGCTTGATTTTCCGGTAGTTAAACTCGGCCACGGAGATCTGATCAGTCTCCAGCAGCATATAGAGCATAATCAGTTCGCTGCAGAAGGCAGTATCAGGCATGATAATTTCACTGCGCCGTATTGTCTGCGGTATTTCCTTGCTCTTTATCATAGAGCGCCGTATTGTCTGCGATATGTGCCTGCTCTTTATCATAGTAACCTTTTTACTCGGAAGTTAATTCTTCCAGTCTGTCCAGCAACTTCTTTTCTCTGGCGTTAAACTCATCTTCGCTAATCTGTCCGCTCTCCAGCATCTTATACAGTTCACTTAATGTATTCGTAATGGTAGCCGACTCATTGGCCTGGTCTTCCTGCGCAGCTTCATTAATTTTTTCCACGACCCAGATGACGCCCCGTATCGGGGAAAGTAACAGATCATCAATAATCAGCATGGTATCCTCCCGCTGTCAGAACTGAACTTCTGCATCAACAAAGTTATGCGGCGCCCAGGGCCCGTTGTAGTCAAAGGTAAAATTATTGTCGAACAGATTTGCCGCCTTTAAAACATAGGATTCAAAATCATGCTGCGACTCGCGCCCCACAAGACAGGCCAGGCTCATTACCTCGCGCTCGTTGCGCGGGGGGTTGCACTTTATCTCGGCGCAGCAGGGGGATAATATTTCCTCAACTTTTGACGTCTGCTCTTCACGGTCTTCGGAAAGAATGCGCTCAAATATCCTTCCCACTTCTATCTTTTCTTCCTGCGTCGGCTCCCCGCGGTTGCCGAAGCACTGGTCACGCGCTTCTCTGAGTGCGGGATGGGTTACGACAAAGTATTCAAAGATGTTGGGCACATCCCAGGAAACGCGCAGCCCCATCTCCACCTTGTTCTCAACCCGGTGTATCTGCTCAAGGAAGGTTTTTTTGTTCATCGTAAGTATGCGGCATATTTCCTTTGCGCTGTTTACAATAATGCCAAAGGTCATGGGGAGCGGCGTGGTTTCCGCCATAAGTTTTTTCAGCACTTCCTGATGAGCGGCAAGATGCCGGCGTTCCGGACGGATAGTGCTCATGGGGAGATCGCTGACTACGGCAGACAGTTTGCCATTGGGGATGGTATAGACCTGCGAGCCGCCGATGCCGAACGAGCCGTATACTTTCTCCTGCGGCACGCCGACAATGGCATATAAATACTTTCCATTGACATGTGGCTGGGTGGTCATGGTGGATAATAACCTCTTCCTTAATAATCAGCAGGCTGTTGAAAAATACCCATCTGCTTCGTTGCGCTCATCCTTAGTCATTGCAACGTACGGTAACG
Source organism: uncultured delta proteobacterium (assembly GCA_903924805.1). GTDB lineage: Bacteria > Desulfobacterota > WTBG01 > CAIYCZ01 > CAIYCZ01 > CAIYCZ01. The sequence continues at coordinate 1,485 of CAIYCZ010000269.1, forward strand.
TACGCCTCATTCCTCACGATTTCGCGCGCCTTGCATCCGGATGTTTTTGACCAGCCTGGGACAACAACCTGTTAGTGGTGGATATTGCTCTCCGCGCCATACGGCGTTGTCTGCTGCTGGGCAGTGTCATCATGTCTTTCACGCAGATACCCCGGTTCTTCTTGAGAGCGGGTAATCTGTGGCGTTTTTACGCTCTTAATGTTTCCTTCCTCAAGCCTGACCTCCAGCAGGGTGCTGCACGTGAAGCACTTTACCTGGCCTTCGTAGTCACTATAGGCATCATCAAGACTTATACTGTGTCCGCAGGAAAGGCAGTTTATTTTAATCATGGGTCATCACCTCCTGTTATGGTAAACGATAAAAATCCGTTCTACAATAGCTGCCGCTGACGGCAGCGCTCAATGTGCCTGCTCCACCGCTGTGCAAGCCACAATCTACGCAGCTTTCTGCGGAAGAGGGCTGCACCTTCATAATATATTCGCAGGGCATCCCGGTGGCACAGCGACACCCCGGTATTCATCCGGCACAGATGAAAGTGCTTAATAGTGTTCGCCGTACATATGTGCTGGTAATTTTTCAGCGTAAGCATCCCGGCCCCTCCCGTTAGTATTTAATTTTAAAGCTTTTGGCGTCAGGCACGGGTGTTTGTTTGTGCCCGTCACCATCACGTTTGGCCGGAGCAGTAACGCCGGCTTCAAGACAGCCTAATGACTGCAGCAGCGCCTTTTTATCTCTCTCAATATCGCTGAAGCGGGCATCAATATTAGTTACCCGCTGCATGGCACTTTTCCGTTCCTTATTGCGCCGGTATTTCTCCATCTCCAGGCAGCTCAACTTCATAAATCCCTTATAAACGATTGCCGCCTTATCGTCCCGTCCGGAAATCGTGCGCAGATCCTGCAGCCCGCGGATTATTTTTTTTATCATGCTGTTACTCCTCCTTTTTTGCTCTGCCTTTTCGCACTCCGCAGACCCTGCTGATTATTTCTTCCGCTTTTTCCAGGATAACGGGCTGGCCGCCTTTGGTAACTTTCGCGGTATCAGATCCCAGGATATCGCGCCACACGCACTGGAAAAAATCATCATCCCATCGGGCATGGCATCCTTTCACGGCAAGAACCCGGGCGATGGCTATGCAGGAACGGATCGTGGGGCGGTGATTGTTTACCCCGATGCCGCGCAGCTCGCGCACAATATCAACGATGGTCTCGGCATCACGACGGGAGATACAGGATTTTTTTATGGTAATCTCGATTTCCGTATCACGGTCATAGTGTCCGAGATTAATCGTGACAAGACGATCCATGAGCGCATCCTGGGTCTTGTGGACGCCGGCATACTCATCCGGGTTGGAGGTGAAGATAGCGCGAAATCCCTGATGCACTGACAGATACCCCTCACCGGTCCGCCGCAGCTTCGGCAGATTCAAAATCCGTTCCGACAAAACGCTCAGGAGCGCATTATTTGCCTCGGGCCGGGAACGGTTAAACTCATCGTAGATAAGGGTGTATCCATTCTGACAGGCGGTAGTGAGGCGGTTATCCACCCACAGGCTGTTCATCTCCTCTTCAGTTTTCAGTACCGAATGAATGTAATTGTCTATGAGCTTTTGTTTTCGATAGCCCGAATCCCTGCCCACCAGGTCGGAACTGCCGAACTCGTCGTCTCCGTGGATGAGCGATATGGGTCTGCCCAGCTTTGCTGCGATGTGGAAGGCCAGCGTTGTCTTGCCGGTCCCGGCAGACCCGGAAAAGTGTATCGGGTAGCCGGCTTCCAGATAGGCCATCACCCGCTCCGTGATCTGTTCAATATAGGGTGATGAAATAAAATTTTCACTGGGCTCTGCCAGAATGCTGTCGCTTTCCGTCTGTATCCGTACTACGGATGAGAGAAGTGCATTATCATTCATTGGGTGGTACTCCCCTTATGGTTATAGTGAAATAGTTCCGCATTATCCGGGATAACCATCCCGTTGCCCCGGTGCACTATTTATCTTTTCTGCCTTTTCTGTTTTGACCCGGCCTTTCCTTTATATGCATATCTTTTCCCCGTGCCGCATCCGGGAAAGCAGGGTGCGTTTTAGCCTCATGTTTTGTCTCCGCGACCGCGGGCGTATGCACATGGTGCTCTGCAGTATTAACGGCGAGTGTCCCGCACCAGGCGCGGCGGGCGCCGGCAAGATCGTCAAGCACTTC
>CAIYCZ010000270.1 GCA_903924805.1 uncultured delta proteobacterium
AGCCGGTGTGAGGTAATGCCGATGTGCCGCACCCTGCCGGCATCGCGCGCCCTGCGCACTACTTCGTACGGCCCGTTGGGGGCAAACACTGCCTTCAGGTTTTCTTCTGAGCTAACATTGTGAAACTGATAAAGGTCAACGTAGTCTGTTTGCAGGTTCTTCAGGCTGGTCTCAAGATCAGCCGCCACCGCTTCTCCGGTGCGGGAAGCTGACTTGGTAGCAAGCACCAGATCCTCTCTACGGCCGGCAATGGCTTTCCCGATCCGCTCTTCGCTGCAGGTGTACATGCGCGAAGTGTCAATAAAGTTTATTCCCAAATCAAGGCTCTCCTGCACGATGCGTATCGCCGCATCCTCGGGCGGGGTTTGAATGGGTATGCCGCCGAAACCTATTTTAGTAACCCTGAGATTGGTTTTGCCCAGTCGAATTGTTTCCATAGCCTGTGGTGCCTTCATAAAAACATTAATCGTGACTGTCCGCCAGCGAGTTTAATTTTGTAGATAATAAAATAATAAAAGGAAACGGTTCTATTTAAAGAAACATCGCGGTATGGTCATTGGTAGCGTTTGGCTCCCCGTGCATGGGAAGAGCGCTCCGGCCTGCACCTGAAATACGTGTTCCATTCAGGTGTTGCCGAGTCTATGGCGCGCTCAAGCTTAATCGTCACCTCTCCCCCGTTTTTATCCGGGTCGATTCTCAAAACAAACTCGCTTGGCCCCACATGGTCATACTTGTTCCCCCAGTCATACGAGTATCCCAGCCTGGTCCACGGGAATCCCCACGTGTCAGGATCAGCTTCATCTCCTATAGTGTAGATAGTTTGTGCCCGGTTTATAAACCATGTTTTGTATGGTACTGCGGTAGTTGACCACTGGGCATCTTTGAACAGCACACTGTCGTCTAATTTAAGAAAGGGATTTATGTCAACAGGAAATAACCAGTGGTCTTGAGCAATTTTGATCGCTATCTCAGCTTCATGATCAGTGATTTCCGGGTCAGGGCTGGGACGGAACAGGGAACTGGTATTGACCCACATCTCTACAATGACATCATAGTCATATGCCGGATGCAGCCCTAATACCTCCTTAACCCGTTTGGCATCAGGGGGGCAACGGGTGCACCAGTTTTTGCGGATAAAAAAGTTTTTCAGTTCCGGAACGACCGTGACCCACAGGGTTTTCATGAGAACATATTCTTGCTGGTGCTGCTCAAGGCTATCCTTATAAAAATTTTCATAAGAATCACGTGACATGAAGGTTGCCACCAGCACCCGCGAATTGCCCGGCTCACCCTCCCAGGTTATTTCGCTGCCCGACAGTATGTGCTCATTAACCCGGTCATGACCGGGGACCACTGCCAAAAGCCTTGTGGATATCTCATCCTGCGTTGCCACCTCGGTATCTGCAAGCGCATCGAAGTATGCCTGTTTGTCAGCATCAGTATATTCAGCGCCAGAGATTACCGGTGCCTGCGCAGCACCTATCAATGCCAGTATTGCCAGGTTTGTAACGATAGAGGATAAAAAGTGTTTTTTAGCCATGCGGTAAAACATACGCACCTCCTTTTTGCACTGAGGTTACTATTCAGGATTTATTACCCCCTCTTTCAATTGAAGGTAGTTTTATAAAAGTCTTATAGTATGGGTTCAGGGGCGTTGTAAAGATTTCTCTTTGACGTTTGCCATGACCGGCGGTATAACCAGAAACAGATTAACGGCATAATGAAAAAAGGGAGGTGCATTTATGGCATTAGAAGACCTTGCCACCCCGATAAACTCAATTACCGCAGACCAGGCCCGGGAATATATCAAAACCCATAAGGAGGGCTCGTTTACCATTCTCGATGTGCGCCAGCCCAATGAATACGAGCAGGAGCACCTGCCCGGTGCCCGGTTAATACCGCTGCCTGACCTGGCTGATTCGCTGAAGCAGCTTGACCCTGAAAAACCCCTTATCATCTACTGCGCCAAAGGCGGAAGAAGCCAGGTGGCTTGCAAGCTTTTGTCAGGTCAGGGATTTAAATTGGTATATAACCTTGCAGGCGGCATCTCCGCCTGGAACGGGCTTACGGCTGCCGGCCCGCAGGAGCTTCACCTTGCCTTTCTCAAAGAGGGCGCAGGTGCGGAACGAATGATTCTTCTTGCCTACCGGATGGAAGATGCGCTGCGGCTGTTTTATCTCGAGGCACAGACAAAAACCCGGGATCGTGAGCTTGTCACTGTCTTTTCCAATATGGCTTCTGTCGAAGAAAAGCACAAACATAGCATCATTGAGATCTGCATAAAGATGGGACTTATAAGCGCCCGTGATGTGCCGGATATAACAAGCGCCCGCATGAATACTATTATCGAGGGGGGTTTTGATACTGACGAGTTCTTCCGTCAGAACGAGGAGCATCTGAAAACGATACGGGGTTCACTTGCTCTTGCGATGATGGTTGAAACCCAGTCTCTTGATTTGTACCTGCGGCTTGCCGGGGCAGTGTCTGATAACACGGCAAAGGAGTTTCTGCTGACCATGGCTGACATGGAAAAAGAGCACCTGTCTTACATGGCAAAACTGTTTGAGAAAAAGGGCTGATTTTTTCTAAAAACGCAACAGGCACTGCGCCGTTTAGCTCGCCTGAATCAGCGCAATCATCTTCTTCATCGGCTCACGAAATGCCGTGCACTGCGGGCATTTCTCCGCCATAAACTGCTTCCACTGCTGCTTGTCCTCTGTCTTCATCTGGTTGAAGAGCGGCATCCAGTCATACTCCCAGCAGTTCTTACCCGCGTTGTACGCCGGACACGGGGTTCCCTTTTTTGCAATACACTCGGGATTCAGCACTGAGCATTCATTTGCCATGATTACCTCCTGCAATCTGTTTTTACCTTATTATTTTCTCTTTGCAGTTTATCACATTTTCCTGTATGAAAAGTAAAGATATGCTTTAGTATAGCATCACAATGGGATAGGAGGAAAGCATGAAGAGAATAGTTGTTTTCACAAGCGCCTTTTTTCTTATATCGAGTTTTTGTTTTGCCATAGATCTTGGTGAGATCGGCAAAACCCTTGAAGGAGCAGGTGTCGGCGATGCCATTAAAGGTGCCGGCATTGACCTCAACCGCATCACAGACTATCTGGACTGGGAGACCATAAATGTTTCGCTCAGCTCTGACATGACAAGCGTAACCGAGACCCTGGGGAAAAAGGTTGCAATTGACGGGAAGGTATTCAAAAAAGGGCTTGAGGGCTTAAGAATAAATTTGAAGAGCGGGCTCGAAGTGCCCGGCAAAAAAACCATAAAGCTTACTGACTGCTATGTCCTGCTGCATCTCATGCAGAAGGATGCGTATCTCATCTTCCCGCTGCGCAAGGCCTATATAAAGGTCGACCCCGATGAAGTCCATGATATGCTGGGCAACCTGAAGAAAAAACATGACGGGAAACCAAAGGTGGAGAAAAAAGAAGAGCTGGGCATGGAAACCGTCGAAGGGTATTCATGCAAAAAGATGCACGTGGTTACGTCACTCCCCAGCGGCACCAGAACTGACACCGTGGCCTGGCTGGCGCAGGACCTCAAGGGGTTTCCGGTAAAGTCGGTTGCAAGCTTTAAAACCCCCCAGGGGATAACCGGCACCAACACCACATCCTTTACCAACATAGAGAAAAAAGAGCCTGAAGAAGAACTGTTTTCCTTCCCGAAAGATTATACTAAATATGATAACCTTGTGGAAGTCGCAACGGAGGGTAAATTAGGGTCACGGCTTGATACTGTTAAGAAAAGAGCTGAGAAGCGCAAGCTCTCGAGATAAAGAAAGGGGAATGGGCATCTCCTTTCTCTATCGCGTTATTTCATTGCCAATATGAAGTCTGTTACCGGAAGGTTAATCGCCTCGATGGTCTTTGTATCGCAGGTATGGATGAAAGGAAAATGCTTCTCCAGGTATTTCCTGGCTTCCTGATAGGTAAAAAACTGTGATCCTATCTTTTCATAAATAATATCATACGCCTCTTTTTTCCCCGTAAGGTTTAAATCCTCCACCATAACCAGTATATCGGCAATCGGCGCAATCCTGTCGATAGAGCTATATCCCCCGTAGGGAATACAGAACCGCTCATACACCAGAACGGGGCTTACCAGCTGTGCAACCAGTTCTTCAGGCGGCTCATTCCTGAAATCCCAGACAAAATCATGAATGCTAAGCCGGGGAAATGATTTTCTTAAACGTTCTCCGGTTCTGGCAATGCCCGGTGTTTTATCGGATATGATGACCGGAACAGATATGTCATGCCGTGCCATCTCCCTGCACAGGCCTTCGGTAACCTGCCCGGGGCCTGTCCCAATCTCAACGACAGTGCCGATGGGAACTGCTCGCATAATAGAAGAAACAATGCCAACCGTAGCATCAGCAAATATTTTATAGATTTCGCTTTCGGCTATTTTCCGGTAGATTTCCTGAATTGCAGGATTTGACCAGTCCCATTCAGAGTCTCTGGTAACCTCCATGATGAGCTGCATCCACTCTATGAGGAAAAGAAACACGGATGGCACCTCATCATCCTGCACTTCCCTTCCGGCTAATATTTTTTCAGAGACAGCAACCAGCGGCTTCCAGTTGCCGATAGTGCTCAGGCATTTTTGATGGTACTGCTCCATGGGCTCCCTGATGCACGCTACTATTATATTTTTGTCGATCATACTATTCCTCACGGTTACTCATGGGGAACCCCCCCATGACTGATTTTTTTTGGGTTCGCCCTTGGGAATATGTTTCTTTACAAGTATTTGTTTTTGCGTAGGTTGGGTTGAGGTACGAAACCCAACAGTTTTTTTGCGGGCTTAACCCAACCTACAAATTTACACTTTTCGTTAAGCCACTACTTATTCTGCAAGGAAGCCTTTTGCTCTCAATGTTGCAGCAATCTCTGCAAGACCCAGCGTCTCAAGTGTGTCTTTTTTCTGAAGCCCTGTTTTAACCTCCCAGCCCCTTCTTGCGTAATATTCATCCATCATCTTTTCAAATCTGTCACGCTCCAGCACAGCACCTTTTCGTGATATAAGCTCTCCACTTGGCCCGGGGAGCATAAAATCAGGATTAAAGACACCCAGGAAACCTGCTTCTTCTTCCATTTTATCCGTAAAATAAAACTCGTTTACCCGGTCATCCTTTCTGCCCGCACGGCCCTCTATGCTCTGAATAGCGCGCTGCAGGTTGAATACCCGCTCGCCGGTTTTATAATAGCCTGCTTCATCAAACTCGATGCCGGTAACTGCAGACAGGAGGCGGCTCTCAAGTGCTGGGTCACCCGTATGGTCTTCAGCACCATCAGCAGTAGTAAGCGGGTAGAAGAAGTCACAGACAACAAGATTTTCTTTTGCATACTCACGATTCTGAATCACATATGCTACGTCTGCCTTTCCCTCATAGGTTGAGAAGTCAACAGCCTTTTCACTTATCCAGAATTTTTTTGCAATCCTGAGCATAACCTCGGTACTGAACGGTGACATGGCACCGTCGGTTGCGTACCACATGACCCACTTCATTATGGGGAAGCACACTTCGTGAAGCTGGTTCATGGTGCTTGTTGATTCAGTGGCATAGAAAACGGCGTTGGTAATAAAGTATCGCGGGTTGTATGCTTCCGCATTAAAACCGCTTCTGGTCATGCGTTTTTCAAGAAATTTTACAGCACCGTTGCCAAGGGCATGTGCTGCCCGCATGGTGCCTTCTGCAAGCACCTCACCAATGCCGTGCCGTGAAATCACCATGTCGGTCAGGCGTTCTATAAATTCAAGGCTCCCCATCTGTGACAGGGCAATTCCTGCGCTGGCATCGGTGACAATGCCCTGTTTAACGCATGCTTCAAGCAAATAGAGAAGGTTTCCCATCTCCTGCGTGCACAGGCCGTATCTGTTGGCAAGAGAGGTTGCAAGGAAGGGGTCGGCGGTTGACTCGCCGCCATGGTATTTCATATCCCAGAGATAATACATGTAGACAGACTGGCAGTTCTTCCTGACCTCTTCTCTTCCTGACACGTGTTTATAAAGACCCCGCGGGCAGCCTGAAGGGCAGCCCGGGCATGGTGTCCGCCTGACAAGCTCTATTCCCTCAACATTGGGATCCATCAGAATTTTGCCCTCAATAAGAGACCTGATCCGGGTGTTTACTGCCTTAAGATCATCAGGCCGTGCAACAGGCACTTTCAGCGAGCCCGCTGCCACCACAGCCTTGATATTCTTAGAGCCCATCACCGCCCCAAAACCACTTCCGCCGCATGCACCATGGTCGCTCATTGCAACGGCAAGCCGCACCAGCTTTTCCCCGGCAGGACCGATACATACAGCACCGGAAGTTTCTCCATGCGCTTTATTCAAGCGATGAAGCGTTTCAAAGGTTTCCAGCCCCCACAGCCCCTGTGCATCTTTTATTTCCACCGTGCCATCATGGAGGTAAACATACACCGGCTTCGACGCTTTGCCGGTGATTATAATACCGTCATAGCCTGCTGATTCAAGCTTTGCGCCAAAACTTCCGCCTACACTTCCCAGACCGAACTGATCAGGGTAGAGCAGCGGCGACTTGCCGGCAATAAACCAGCGGTTGCCTGCAATGGCAGGCGTCCCCGCAAGAGGGCCGGTCATAAACAGCAAAGGGCTGTCAGGATGCAGGGCATCTTTTTTTGCATCAACCTCATCCCAGTATATTTTTGAGATAAACCCGCGACCCCCGATAAAACGCTCAGCAAGGTCTGCTGTGGATTGCGTCTGAATCTCTCCTGTGGAAAGATTTATTCTCACAATGTTCCCCATCCAGCCGTATGAGTTTCCCATGATGTGACCTTTCCCTGATAAGTTAATGGTTACTGGTAATGCATAGCTTGCTGACAATCGTCTATAGCCGACTTTCAGGTGCAGCAAGTAACCAGCTACAGATAATAAATTAAAAACAGTAATCTCTCGCAAAGGCGCAAAGTAAAAATGAATTACTAAAAACAACTGGTAGTACTTATATGTTTCATTGCCTTGGCGCCCTTGGCGTCTTGGCGAGAAAATAACAGTCTCTCGTAAAGGCGCAAAGTAAATTTTATTGTATTATCA
>CAIYCZ010000271.1 GCA_903924805.1 uncultured delta proteobacterium
CAGTTGATACTATGATACGTAAACTTAAACAGTATTCCGGAAAAGCCATTATTGATAATTTCCCCGAAGTGTCAAAGCAGACTAACCATAAGAAGCGCCTCTGGGATAAAGCTTATTTTTCTGAAACAATTGGATAGGGCACAGACTAATATCTAAGAACAAACAGAAAGTGAAGAATAGTAAAAAAGTCCAACTCTCTATATCATTGCCGGACCTAACGGAGCTGGCAAAACAACATTCGCCAGAGAATTTCTCCCGCATTATGCTGAATGTTTTGAGTTTGTTAATGCAGATTTGATTGCCGGTGGATTATCCCCTTTTTCCCCCGAACGTGCAGCAATAAAATCGGGCAAACTTTATGCTCGAGCAAATTCATGCTCTTTCCAAGTTGGGAGTTGATTTCGGTTTTGAAACCACACTGGCGGGCACATCATATATTCATATACTTCAGGAGTTAAAAAGTTGCGGCTACTGCATCAGCCTGTTTTATCTCTGGCTTCCTTCTGTAGACCTTGCACTGAAACGCATTGCTGACCGGGTGCGCCGAGGCGGGCATAATGTGCCCGAAAATGCTGTTCGCCGTCGCTTTAACAGGGGGCTTGACAATCTGTTTAACAGGTATCGTCCACTGCTTGATTTATGGGCACTCTTTGATAATTCAAGTGATGCCCCCCTTTTAATTGCCTCAGAAGAATCAGGCACAATAAATATATGTGTCCCTGATTTGTTTGCCAGAATCCAGAAAGGGGTTGAAAAGAGATGAAAAAGAAAAAAAACATATCCGGAGCAGCTATCATAGAACAAGCAGAGAAGGCTCTTAAAAAAGCAGTACAAGAGACAATTGCTGATCATAAACGCACTGGTGACCCTATTGCCATCTGGCGGGATGGCAAAGCTGTCTTTGTTCAACCTGAAGAGCTTGGTGTACATGAGCCACAGGAGAAATACACAACCACTAAGAAACGAAAATAAACGGAGATTATTATGGCAAATAAATCACTCACCGAATTCTGTTTTGAAGCCTTTGCAAAAGAACTGAACCTGCAGCGAGTTCCGGGCCTTGATGATATTGAAAATGTAACGCTTCTCAGCGGGGAAGATGGCGGAGGGATCAAGCTGTATAAAGGTAAAAACATAGATAAGGTGTCTCTGGTTGATTTTAAATTTGAGAGCGGGGTGCCCATCCCGCATCATGGGAATGAAATTGCCGTGGGTGCCGAGATATTTCAAATACTCCCTGATTTCTCCTGGAAGCTGCCCATCTGGGGAATCAATTCAGTTATTTTTAAGGAGGGCAGGTATAACTTTGACACGGATCTGTCATTCGGCTTTGACCTGGTGACAGATTATGCTTTCACTATGAAATATCTTGAGCCGTTTGATGCGGTATATAAAAAGTTTTTGACCCGCAAAGACTTCCGGGCCGTGCCCATGAGCGAGACGACCACCTGGGTGAGGACCTATATTTCTCCGGTCTTTATTATTGCCGAAACAAGAGTTGAAAAGGTGGATACGGTGTATGAGTTGTGCTCCGAGTTTATAAAGCTCTGGGTGAAGATGTACCGGGAGGCTGAAAAGATAGATGACGATTTTAAGACAAGACAGCAGCAGAGAATAAAGTCGCAATATTCAGGAATGAGGCAAACTGACAGGATGGGAAAAATTCTGCTGGATATCTATGGGAAGGAGACCTTTGCCAGATTCTTTAAGGCGATGGCATAGAGGAATTAAAGAGCAGTCATTCAGTAGTCTGAAAAAAAGCTGCTTTTTCAACAACTTGTTAGAATTAATGCAAAAACAATTGCTTGACATTTATATTATACTTTGAAATTATTTTTTAGGGGTAGATATATTCAATCTAAACCAGAATCTCATTTAAAATCGCACAAGAATTTCTTCCAAATATTTTCTAAATCAGCACTTCAATCTGCGCCGCAAAATAATATTGTACGCGGTAACTTCACCGTAGTGGCAATAGATACTGTTTCCCGGGAAATCATTCAGCTGGTGGTTATAAAAGAATCGAAAATAAATAATGGAGCAGGGATTGGATAACCACGTATCCATTACCAGTAAACCGTACAAAGGAGATCAACAAGATGGGTAAGATAGAAACATTCATGGAAAAGCTTGCTGATCATGTCATTGAAAAGCGCAACATCTACTTCACCATTGCTATAATCATCACTATCTTTTTTGGGTGGCAGTGCCGGAAGCTGTCGGTCAAGACCGTGTTTGCCGACCTGCTGCCGCAGAAACATGAATACATAAAGCTGCACAATGAAATCAGGGACAAGTTCGGCGGAGCAAACCAGATACTCATCATGGTGGGGGTGAGGAGAACCGGTAAATACAAGGACATCTTTAATGTTGAGACCCTGACAAAGGTGCAAAAAATCACCAAAGATATTATGCTGTTTCATGCAGTTGACCGCTACAAGATTATCTCCATTGCCAGCCCGAAAATAAAGGATTTCAAAGCCAGTCCCGAGGGGTATACGTCGGTCCCGGTGATGTTTCCCAATGTACCCCAGACCGAAGAAGACTTAAAGAAGCTCCGGCTGGTTATTTATGGGAACCCCATCTGCTATCCGGGACTGGTGTCCCTTGATAGCGAGAAGGCTTTAGTCCAGGTAGACTTCTTTGAAGAGCAGATGGATTACCGGGTTACCTTCAGGGAGCTGCAGGAGCTGCGCAAGAAGTATGAAGATGACAACCATTTTGTCGCCATCGCCGGCAACCCCATGCACATCGGCTACATTGAGAGCTATGTGCCAGATGCAGTAAAGATTTTTGGCTACACCATAATCGCCATGTTCATAATGTTTTTGATATTCTTCCGCTCCAAGCGCGGCATGGTGATGCCGGTTTTTGCGGCGCTCCTCAGCGCGGTGTGGGGCCTTGGGTTCCTGGCCATGCTCAATTTCAACCTTGACCCGCTGGTGCTGGTGTTCCCGTTTCTCATCGGTGCCATGGCTGCCTCCCACTCAGTGCAGGTGGTGAAGCGCTACCGGGAAGAGTCCATTATCCATGGAGAAGGCAAGGCAGCCTGCAAGAAAGTTATCACCAGCCTGTTTGTGCCGGGACTTGCCGGGGTTGTAACGGATGCCTCGGGTATCCTCATTATCGCCATCACCCCGATCGATATTCTGTACAAGATTACCATATCATGTGCGTTCTGGGCATTCGGCACCGTATTTATTGCCTTCTTTTTGCTGCCCATAATTTTTTCCTACTTCCCGTTGCAGACGACACCGGAAAAGGAAGGATTCCTGGACAGGATGCTGCATGGCATTGGCCATTTTATCTGCAGGAAGGGTAAAATCCCGATTTTAATCCTGGCACTCATTGCTACCACCTGGGGCTATTTCCAGCAGCAAAAGCTTCCGGTCGGAAATGTGGTACCCGGGTCTGAGATACTGTGGCCGTTTCACCGCTACAACGTGGATGCGTTCCGCATCATCTTTAACATGCCGCTGCTCAACCCCATGTACGTGGTGTGTGAGGGTGACAGACCTTTTACACAGAACGCCCCGGTAGTTATCCGGGACATATTAAAATTTGCCCGCTATATGTCACGGACCCCCAATCAGCGGGTGATATTTGTCCAGAGCCTCAATGGTCCCATCCCCAATTTTCACCGGGCAGTCAGGGAGTCTGACCCTAACTGGCTGTTTGCTCCGACCGTGGATATGCAGCTCAAGCAGCTCTGGCGTGTTATCTATACTATGGGTTCGCCCGGTGACTGGGATAAGTATATAGATGCAGATAATCAGGCTGCAAATATCGTGTTGTTTTTGCGTGACAAGACCGCTGCCAGCATAACAGAAGTCATTGACCGGGTGAAAAAGTTTGTTGCCGAGGAGTCTGTCTGCACCAAGCCGGTAACGGATATAGTGAATAAACAAATGACAACCTTCAACTTCAAGTACCGGCTGGCCGGCGGCACGGCGGGTGTCCAGGCAGGTATCAACGAGACGCTGTTGAAATACAATGGATTGACAACTTTGATTGCCTACATCATGTGCTTCTTTTTTGTCACCATTTTCTTTCAATCGTTTGTGGCAGCGATCTTTATCACCCTGCCGCTGCTGACCTCGACCTTTTTGAC
>CAIYCZ010000272.1 GCA_903924805.1 uncultured delta proteobacterium
GGAAAAGCAGAAATAGTTACTGATGATGCGCTACGCAAGCAGTACTGGAAAGAAAAGTGGAGCGCATACTGGAAAACCGGGCCCACAGACCCCGCCTATGTGCTTATCAAGATAGTCCCCAAAAAGGTTGTCTATCTTGATTACGCCGCCCATAAACAGGAAGTTGTTGAATTATAAAAAGCATCGTATGGCCTGCCTCAATCGAGGCGGGCCATACGATGCTTGACAGCCGTTTGTTCTAAAGACCCCCTTTCATCATCTGCTCTATCCCGGTTAACAGTTCCAACTGCTGACCGTGCTGCTTCCTTATAGTGGCCATAGGTAGCGTAATTGATAATGCTGCTGTGGCAGATCAGAGGGAACGGCAGTTCTTCCATCACCGTTTTACTCACCATATGGGCGAACAGTTTTCCCTTGCGTGTAAGATGCCCCTGCCTGGTGTAACCGCGTGCCTCAAGTACCGTTGTGAGCATCCTGACTGCCGGCGAACGGGAGTTTTTCCCTGCGATGAACTGGCTGTACAGCATTTTTGCAAAATGCCGCATTTCATCATTCTGCTTTTTAGCGGTTGCAACAAACGCATAGGGCTTTTTGTTCTCTATGCCGGCGATATAGGAATACACGTCCGGATTCATGACCCTCACACCTCCACACATGGTGTAGGCCCCAGCCCCGAACCCCCGGTAGTCTGAGTCAATTTCGCTGCCGGATGTATCGTATATCTCTGCATCTCCCCGTGCAAACACCCAGATCGTTTTTCGTGCATAGCCGCATCCTGAAAAGTGCGAAGCGGCTTCTTCAATGAGCGACAATTGCTCCTCTGCGGACAGGGAAGGCTCAAACGGAATGGTGTGGCCCTTTGATACGACAAGGGGATACAGGGAAATCTGCTCAGGTCTTATCTGCATCAGGATATCAAAATCCCGGATTATGATATCCCTGCTCTGGGAGGGGAGGCCGAATAAAAGATCAATGTTTACCCGTAACCCGGATTCCTGCGCACAGGAAACTAAATCTCTGATATGCTCAAACGGGTTTCCGCTGCGGCACACAGCATGGGTGACCGCCGGTGAAAAGCTCTGGATGCCGATGCTTACCTTGGAAAAACCCAGCCCGTGAAGCTGCTGAAAATAGCCTGTGGTAAGCAGGGCAGGGCTGAGTTCGATGCCCATGTCGGAGATGGTAACCTTCTGTCTTAAAGCGGCAACGATTCCCGAGAGGTCTGCCTCACTGAGCACGTTGGGTGTGCCGCCGCCAAAGTAGATAAATGCAGGGCGGCCGGAAATATCTGCGCGCCGTATTTCCTCAGTCAGTTCCGCGACATACCTGTTTTTAAGGTCCTCCTGATAAAGCTCCTTATAGAACGGGCAGAAGGAGCATCTGCTGTAGCAGAATGGTATGTTTATGTATATCCCGTATTGGCCGCTATAAGTGAGTCTGGGGAATTCCGCAAAGTGGTAGCCGATTTTACCAAGTCGCTTTTTTATCATCCAGGTGTTTATTCGTGCAAGCAACATGCGTTGTAGCGTCCTGCTGTTTTGGTGTGACGAAAAAATCCCCGGTCACAGATACGTGACCGGGGATGCCGTTTTTCATCCGGTATGGGTACATTAAAATCTATTCACTTTCCACGGGGAATAGATTTCTATGTGCGCCTGGCAGGTCTTCTGGCTTCCGGATCATCCTACTCACCAAGCCTTCCCCTCTATGCAAGACAGTGGCGTTCATGGATTTCGTCCCCGGTTTCAGCGGCGGGTCCGCGATGGCATTTCACCATCTTCCCTTTTAAAATCCTCATCGGGTTAC
>CAIYCZ010000273.1 GCA_903924805.1 uncultured delta proteobacterium
GCGCAGACTGGAGTCACCATACGAGCAATTGGCCTTTATCGTGACAAAGTGACCGGCATCGACAGGGTGTTTGCAGGTTCATATCCCGGCGGTATATTCAGCGGGGTATATGATCCGACAAAACCAGGTAATATCCGATGGGAGAATGCTCCGGAATTTTCCGACTACAATGATAGGGTTATGTCTTTTGCTAAATGCAATGGCGAACTGTATGCTGCAATAAAGCCTGCTATCTACAAGCGCGTGGATGGGCCAAATCCCGCTTGGAAGAAGGTCTATGAGTACACCACATATCCAGGTGACGGACCGAGCACTCAAGGTGGCAGCAGCGGTATGCGAGCCCTGACAGCAATACCTAACCAGAAAGGGAAAGGTGAGGTGCTGTTGATGGCCCTTGAAGGATTCGGGTCTAAGATTGTCTATCTTGATCCTTCTGATAATAACAGTGTCACAACAGAACTTGTTATGGATACCTATTTTGAAAAGCAATGGGGAGAAGACTGGCGGCGAGCAGAAGAGAATAAATGGAATTACGTCGTTACCGCATATAATGACATGGTCCCGGTGACTGATCCGAAGACAGGAGAAGATCTTCTTCTGATGGGGCTTCTTGCGTATAACATAAGTACCCCTGATACAGCATGGTATCTTGTTCGCCATCCTGATGCAACCTACACCCTGCATGAGATTCCTTACATATTTGATCTTCGTGGATCGCCCAAAAGTCTGCCGGGGACTCGTGCAATAAGGGTATCTCCATTTGCTGAGGATAAAGGTCAGGTACTCTATTTCGGAGGCCATGACTGCATAGGTAAAACAAGCCATAACACAGCTTGGATTTATTCTGTGGATATTGGAACTGTCCTGGGCGAATAGTCGCCAAGGGATTCAGAAAAGCGCATCATGTCATCGAGTCAATTTCTAAATCAAAATGAAGGAAGCGGTCAACAAGCACGCTTCCTTATGAAAGGAAAAATATGAAAAGATTAGTCTCACTAATTTTTCTCTGCATCTGTCTTCTTCCCGTACAAGGTTTAGCGTGCACGACCTTTGTGCTTGATGACGGTTCTTCAACCGTAGTGGGTAAAGATTTTGACTACTGGAGTGGAGACGGGCTTTTGATTGTTAATAAGCGGGGTGTTTCTAAAAGCACGATGTATATGCCAAACGAGCAGGGTTTTATAAACTGGACCTCAAAGTATGGCAGTGTCACATTTACCTTTTTTTCGCGTGAAATGCCCTTCGCAGGGATGAATGAAGCAGGCCTGGTCATTGAAGCAATGATGCTCACTGAAACCGAATATCCCAAGGCTGATTCACGATCCGCTTTCTCAGAATTACAATGGGTTCAATATCAGCTTGACAATTGCAGCACCGTTGATGAGGTGATTGCAAGCGATACGATCATGCGAATGCCGCAGCCTGCAAATCCTTACGAGAGACTGCATTATCTTGTAACTGACGGTAACGGAAACTGTGCAAGTATTGAGTGGCTTGACGGGAAAATGGTATGCCATACTGGCCAGACGATGCCGTATAAAGTGCTTACAAACAGTACGTACGACAAATCCATGGATTATATTGGATGGTATAAGGGCTTTGGTGGTTTTCTGCCAATCTCGCTCAGCAAATTATTGATACGATGGAGCAATAGCCCTTTAAAAAATTCTCTTCCACGGTTTGTGTGCGCTGCGGATATGATACAGAAGTATGACCCGAAGACATCCGGGCCTGCGATCGACTATGCCATTGATATCTTATCCAGCGTTACCCAGCAAAAGACTAATTTTTCTCCGACCCAATGGAGCATCGTCTATGACATCCCTAACCTCACGGTCTATTTTCGGACAATAGGAAACGATAAACTAAGGTATTTCAATCTATCCTCTTTTGATTTTTCCTGCACAACACCGGTTACAGCGCTTGATGTGAATGCAGACCTTTCAGGAGATGTTTCCAGCAGTTTTATTGACTATACCGCAGACATGGGGCGCGAGCTACTTAAAAAGAGCTTGTCATCTCTACCTGAAGAGGCAAGGGAGGATATGGCAACCTATCCTGAAAAGTACACCCACTGCACAGAATAACTGAGTACAAAAACCTGATAACCAATTTACCAAAGGAAGCGGTCAACAAGCACGCTTCCTAGAAAGGAGAAAAATGAAAAAATTGGTCTCACTAATCTTCCTCTGCATCTGCCTTCTGCCAGTACAAGCTCTGACGTGCTCAACCTTCGTGCTTGATAACAATGGCCATCCTGTGTACGGAAAAAATGCGGACTGGAGCCCTATACCTGCTTATATATTTGTCAACAAACGTGGAGTTGCAAAAACGACAATACCTAACGGCACAGATCCTGTTGCTGCCTGGACATCAAAGTATGGAAGTGTAACATTTAACATTTACCCCCGTGAAATTCCTTTCGAGGGAATAAACGAAGCAGGGCTTTTTGTTTCAGCGATTGGGCATTTTGATGCAGAACACCCTGATCCGGATTCCAGACCAGCTCTTAGTGTGATGCGATGGGTTCAATACCAGCTTGACAATTTTTCAACAGTCGATGAGGTTATTGGCAGTGACAAGGATATCAATATTCCCAAGACAAATGGTGGCACAAAAGGAAGTATGGGCGGCTTTCATTATCTGGTGAGCGACAGCAAGGGAAATTCTGCGACAATTGAATTTCTTGACGGTAAAATTGTTTTTCATACTGGTGAAACACTGCCGGTAAAGGTGCTTGCCAATACAACCTATGACCAGTCACTTGCGGTGCTCAGCCACTTTCAGGGGTTTGGCGGTTATCTACCGATTCCGCGCAGCACTTTTTGGATATACCTTTCAAAATATATTAATTCATATCTCAGATTTGTCTGCGCCGCGGATATGCTGCAAAAGTTTAATCCCCAAACATCAGGCCCCCCTGTAGATTATGCGTTTCATATTCTAGACAGTATTACAATGCACGGCAAAGCAAAAGCGGTGTGGCAGTCTGTGTATGAGGCTGACTCAAAAAAAATATATTTCCAATCCTGGAATAGCCAAAGAACAAGATATTATGACATAAGCGCATTTGACTTCTCCTGCAACACATCGGTCAAGGCTCTTGATGTAAACGCTGAGCTTGAAGGGGATGTTACAAACAGTTTTGTTGACTACACTGAAGACATGAGCCGTGAATTGGCTAAAACCATGTTGCAGTTTGCTCCTCTGACAAATGAGCAACTGGAAACTTATGTAACCTATCCTGAAAAATACACCCACTGCACGGAATAACTGAGTACAAAAACCTGATAACCAATTTGCTAAAGGAAGCGGTCAACAAGCACGCTTCCTTGCGAAAGGAAAAACATCATGAAAAAGCTGATGTTAAGATTACTTTTTACAGTTCTCGGTGTCTGCTTTCTTACCGCGCAAGCCCTGCCCTGCACAACGTTCATGCTGGACAACAATGGATCGCCGCTGGTCGGGAAAAATTTTGACTGGCATGAGGGTGAGGGACTGGTAATGGTAAACAAGCGAAATGTAGAAAAAACTGGAATAATA
>CAIYCZ010000274.1 GCA_903924805.1 uncultured delta proteobacterium
GGACTGTGCGGTACCGCCGGTTGTTGCCCTGCTGTTTATGGAATGCTCGACGCTGAGATACGTGCGTGCATCGCCTGATATGGCGCGGCTGAATTTCTGCAGTTCAGAGAGCGTGAGTTCCTGCAGTGTTTTCCCCTGACGGATGCAGTGGGCCACTATGCGTCCCACAATTTCATGGGCGCTTCTGAACGGGACGCCCTTTACCGCAACAAGGTAGTCAGCAAGATCGGTTGCTGTTGAAAATCCCTGGTGTGCCGCATGTTTCATGTTCTGCTCCTTAACCAGTATGTTCGGGAGCAGGGCGCTAAAAACCATGAGACATTTTTTCACCGTCTCGACGGTATCAAACAGAGCCTCTTTATCCTCCTGCAGGTCCCGGTTATAGGAGAGGGGCAGGGACTTCATAAGGGTGAGCAGGGACATGAGATGGCCGTACACGCGCCCGGTCTTCCCGCGGATGAGCTCTGCCACATCAGGGTTCTTTTTCTGCGGCATGATGCTGCTGCCGGTGCAGAATGAATCGGGCAGCTCTATAAACTGGAACTCCGGTGTTGACCAGATAATAAGCTCCTCGCAAAAACGGCTGAGATGCATCATGATAATGGATGCTGCGCTGCAGAACTCAATGAGCCCGTCCCGGTCGCTCACTGAGTCAATGCTGTTTTCGGTTACCGCCGGGTAGCCAAGAAGCTGCGCCACATATTCACGGTCAACAGGATACGGGGTCCCGGCCAGGGCTGCTGCGCCGAGCGGCATCCGGTTAACCCGCGCACAGCATGATACCATGCGCTCCCGGTCCCGCCTGAACATCTCAACATAGGCCATCAGGTGATGAGAAAACAGCACCGGCTGGGCGTGCTGCAGGTGGGTAAATCCCGGCATGCAGACGTGAATATATTTCTCAGCCATGCGCAGCAGCGTTTCCTGCAGCAAATCAATAAGCCTGATGGTCTCTGCGATTGCATCACGCAGGTAGAGGCTGACATCAAGGGCAATCTGGTCATTTCTGCTCCGTGCCGTATGCAGCCTGCCGCCCGCCGGGCCGATTTTTTTGATCAGCAGGCTTTCAATGTGCATGTGAATATCTTCAAGCTCCGAGGTAAAGGCAACCGTGCCGCGTTCAATATCCTTCTCTATCTGCTTCAGGGCAGAGATGATCTTATCAGCATCCCTGCCGGGGATTATCTTCTGCTTTTTCAGCATCCGGCAATGGGCGATACTGCCCTGTATGTCATAGGTATAGAGTATCCGGTCAAACTCGATGGAAGAGGTAAACAGTTCAACGAGCCAGTCTGTTTTCTCAACAAACCTTCCGGACCATAATTTTTTATTTTTCATGTTTTTCCTCTTGTGCCATCGCGCGGATTCTCAGCCGCAGCGCATTCAGCCTGATAAAGCCGGTTGCGTCTGCCTGCTGATAGACACGGTCCTCTTCAAACGTGGCAAAGTCAGGCCGGTACAGGCTGTACGGTGATTTCCTTCCCGCCACCATGCACGTGCCCTTATAGAGTTTGAGCCGCACCGTACCGGTGACCTGCTTCTGCGTTTCGTCAACTGCTGTCTGCAGCACCTCCCGCTCCGGGGCAAACCAGTATCCGTAGTACACCAGCTCCGCATAGCGGGTGATCAGGCTGTCCTTGAAGTGCATGACTTCGCGGTCAAGGGTCAGCGATTCCATTGCCCGGTGAGCGATGTGGAGGATGGTACCTCCCGGTGTTTCATACACGCCGCGCGACTTCATGCCCACATAGCGGTTTTCCACAATGTCAGCTCTGCCGATGCCATTCCGCCCCCCCAGCTGGTTAAGGCGATGCAGCAGCGTTGCAGGGCTTAAGCCCTCACCGTCTATGGAGACCGGGTTGCCGTTGCAATAGCCGATCTCTACATGGACCGGCTTATCCGGTGCTTTTTCAGGCGACACGCTCAGGATAAACATGTCGTCCTGCGGTTCATGCCACGGGTCTTCAAGGATGCCGCCCTCAAAGCTGATATGAAACAGGTTGCGGTCGCTGCTGTACGGCTTCTCAGCGGTAACGGGAACCGGGATACCGTGTTTGCGGGCATAGCTGATAAGCGCATTGCGCGACGTGAGATCCCATATTCTCCAGGGCGCGATAATTTTTATGTGCGGTGACAGGGCAAGATAGGTGAGCTCAAAGCGCACCTGGTCATTTCCCTTGCCGGTAGCACCGTGGGCAACAGCATCCGCCCCTTCCGCGCGGGCTATTTCAATCTGCTTTTTGGCAATGAGAGGCCGGGCAATGGACGTCCCGAGCAGGTAGGTTCCCTCATAGACGGCATTTGCCCTGAGCATGGGAAAGATGAAGTCTTTTACAAATTCTTCCCTCAGGTCTTCAACGTACAGCTTGCTTGCGCCCGTCTTCCGCGCCTTATCCTCAAGCCCGTGGAGCTCTTCTTCCTGCCCGAGATCGGCAGCAAACGCAATCACTTCGCAGCCGTATGTTTCAATGAGCCATTTCAGAATAACCGAGGTATCCAGTCCGCCTGAATAGGCGAGGACGACTTTCTTAATGCCGCTGTCTTTCACCGTTTAACCCCCTGATTTTTTATTATGGCCACAGAAAAACACAGAAGTCACTGACAGTATATTGAAGAACAGAACAGCAAAAAAATAATTCAGTGTAATTCTGTGCCATTCAGTGGCATTAATTAATTTCCCATCTGCCACTCAAGTATTGCCTTCTGGATATGCAGGCGGTTTTCTGCCTGGTCAAAAATCACCGAATGCTCACCGTCCATGACCTCATCGGTTATCTCTTCTCCGCGGTGCGCAGGGAGACAGTGCATGACCAGCACATCCTTATCCGCAGCTTCCACCAGCTTGCTGTTTACCTGAAAGTTTTTAAAAATCCGTATCCGCTCCCGGTATTCTTTTTCCTGCCCCATGCTGACCCAGGTGTCGGTACTGATGACATGGGCATCCCGGACCGCTTCATACGGGTCGTTCAGAAGCGTGATTTTTGAAGTAGCCTCGCGCTGCGCGCGCTCCAGATGAAATTGAAGAGGGCTCTGGCTCTTGGGGCAGGCAAGCGTCAGGTCAAACTGCAGCCTGAGCGCGGCGCTGATCCAGGAATGAGCAATATTATTGCCATCTCCTATATAGGTTGCCTTCAGTCCCCTGAGGGTCCCCCTTTTTTCCCGAATAGTAAGCAGATCAGCAAGAATCTGGCAGGGGTGGCAGAGGTCTGTCAGCCCGTTGATAACCGGCACCGTCGCATTGCGGGCGAACTCCTCAATGGTGTCCTGGGAGAATGTCCGTATCATGATGCTGTCAAGATACCGGGATAGCGTCCGTGCGGTATCGGCAATTGATTCGCCCCTGCCCAGCTGGGTATCTTTCCAGCGCATATACAGGGCAAGGCCGCCCAGCTGAAACATGCCCACCTCAAAGGAAACGCGCGTCCGGGTGGAAGGCTTTTCAAACACCATCCCGAGTGTTTTCCCTTTGAGCGGATGATATATCTTTCCACTCTTCTGCTTTTTCTTTAGTTCTATGGCCCTGACAAAGAGATCCTCTATGGTTTCTTTTGACAGCTCATAGATGCTTAAGAGGTCTTTTTTAGGTTTCATACACAACTCACCTATATAATCCCTCCGTGCCTCCCTTTTCAAAAGGGAGGGATTAAGGGGGATTTTTACCGTTTTGCAAAGATATTTTCCAGCATCTCAATACACGTATCAATATCTTTCTGCTTGATAATGAGAGGCGGCAGGAACCGCAGGATCCGGTCTAACGTACAGCTGATGATTATTCCCTGTTCCAGACACTTTTTTACAACATCTCTGCCATCACCAGTCAATTCCATTCCGATGATGAGTCCTTTGCCCCGCACTTCTTTTATGACAGCAGGAAATTTTTTCTGGAGTGCCCTGAGTCGCTGCATGAAATAGGTTCCCATGGTGCGGCAGTTCTCAATCACACCCCCTTGGACAAGGGCATTCATGACGGCAACCCCTGCCGCCATCGCCACCGGGTTCCCGCCGAACGTAGATGCGTGGCTGCCGGGGGTGAAGCTTGCAGCGACCTGCTTGTTTGCAAGCATTGCTCCGGCAGGGAGCCCCCCTGCCAGCGCCTTTGCCAGCGTCATAATGTCAGGCTGTACCCCGTAGTGCTGATAGGCAAACAGCTTGCCGGTTCTGCCCATGCCCACCTGCACCTCATCAAATATAAGCAGCAGCCGGTGTTTGTCGCACAGCTCCCGCACCCCGGCAAGATACGTTCTATCCGGACAGTTGACACCGCCTTCGCCCTGTATGGGCTCAAGCATCACCGCACAGGTTCTGGGCGTGATTGCCTTTCTCAATGCGCTAATATCATTGAAGGGGATATAGCGAAATCCCGGCAGCAGGGGCTCGTATCCTTTATGAAATTTATTCTGCCCGGTTGCCGCAAGGGTGGCGAACGTCCGCCCGTGGAAAGAGTACTGCATGGTTATAATCTCAAACCGGTTGGCATTTCCCTGCTCCAGGGAATATTTTCGCGCAAGCTTCATGGCAGATTCATTAGCTTCTGCGCCGCTGTTGCAGAAAAACACCCGGTCTGCAAACGAGTGCCTGGTCAAAAGGCCTGCAAGCTCAGCCTGCGGCTCGGTATAGAAAAAGTTTGAAACATGGATGAGCTTTTTCATCTGCTCCTGTGCGGCCCTGACCACTGCAGGGTGGCAGTGCCCGAGGTTGCACACCGCAATTCCGGAGAGGAAGTCAAGGTACTCTTTTCCCTCTGCATCCCATACTTTTACCCCCTTGCCTTTGACCAGAACGACCGGATACCTGGTGTAGGTCTGAAAGATATTCCTGTCGGTGATAGTTACATAATTTTTCATGGTACTAATCATACCTGTTTATTGAGCTCGACCCCGCGAACCCATTCTATTTTTTCACTATCTGCGTTCCGATGCCGCCGTCAGTAAACAGCTCAAGTAAAATTGCATGCTCCACCCGCCCGTCAATAATGTGGGCTTTGGCCACCCCGCTTTTCAGTGATTTCAGGCAGCAGCAGACTTTGGGAATCATCCCGCCGCTGATGACGCCGGAGCGAAGCATTTTTTTAGCCTGTTTCTCGGCAACTGATGAGATGAGTTTTCCGGTACGGTCCTTTACCCCCTGCACGTCGGTGAGCAGTATCAGCTTCTCTGCTTTCAGGGCTGCGGCGATCTCTCCTGCTGCCAGGTCTGCATTGATGTTATAGGTGTTCCCGTCCGCCCCCACGCCCACCGGTGCTATTACCGGAATAAACTGGGATTTGTCAAGTGTATCAATAATCTGCGGGTCAATAGAATCCACATCGCCTACCATGCCCAGGTCAACAGTTTTGGAGGAGCCCTTTTTATGAGACGCGGCAAGTTTCCGCGCCCTGATGAGGTTGCCGTCTTTGCCGCTGAGACCGACGGCCTTTCCGCCGTTTTGGTTTATAAGGTTTACAATTTCTTTATTGATCTGTCCAACAAGCACCATTTCCACCACATCCATGGTCTCTTTGTCCGTGACCCGCATGCCGCCGACAAACCGGGATTTCTTTCCCATCTTAGCAAGCACGGCTCCGATCTGCGGGCCTCCGCCATGGACGACAACCGGCCTGAGCCCGATATAGCTCAGCAGAATGATGTCCAGGGCAAAACTGCTCAGCAGGTCCTTATCCACCATCGCATTGCCGCCGAGCTTGATGACAAACGTCTTCTGATAGAAAGACCTGATATAGGGCAGGGCCTCCATTAATACCCGCGCTTTGTCTTCAGGACGTGACATGGCTGTTCCCTTTAAAAATTCTAAACTCTAATTTCGAAACCCTAAACAAATAAATATAAAATTCAAATAACCGATTCGATAAAGACATTCAACAAATCCGTTAGTCCTTATGGCGATGCAAATACAGATTCAATATATAATTTACATAAAAAATTCTGTGGAAATGGAAATCAACTCATTGGCCAGGCAGGGATTGAC
>CAIYCZ010000275.1 GCA_903924805.1 uncultured delta proteobacterium
AGGAGGCAAATACTGAATTCCTGAATGAACACGTTTTTTATTGTAGACCTGTTCGATGAAAACAGGAATACGGTTCCACCACATTCGTAAAACACTCCCATTCCCATAGGCACACCTCCTCGTTTTTAAGGGTGTTAAAGAATGACTCAGCGTGGGCATTATCATATCATAGGGATTGCCCTTGAAAAACCAAGGACACAGAAAAACCAGGGACAGGCACGTATTATTTTGCTTTTTCCGGGTTCATTCCTCTCAAGCAAACGGCCGCTTGTCTCTGATGCTATTTTCGGTAATTAGGGGTAAATAGGGACACTTCCCCTATTAATTTATATTTGCATTTTAGGGCGACCCACTTTTTTAAGTAAAAGATTCCTGGAAAGCTTCTTCTCAAGTCTCCGTATAAAACCTTCCCTCCCAAGTGGTCGCCCCGCTGATGTCGCCCTCCTGATTGCCCGCTCTGTTTCTATGTCCTCTTTTTTCAAAAAATCTCCATAGGCTTTTCTACTACTTTTATCCAGCCATGCATCTCCCGTTACCAGCTCATCACCCCTGCCGGTAATATGCGCTCTGCTGCTCGACCATCGATAGTCTTCTGGCCTCTTTACTATCCCAGCTCTCACCGGATTGCATTCTATATACCGTGCACAGCCGTATAATTTTTTTACAGTCTTGATCAGGTAATCTGCGCTTATTTCATACAGGACGAAATCTTCTTTTTACAAACCGTCATCAGAGAATAAACTTCATCATAATTTTATCATCACTTGCTCTCTGTAACAGGGTAATGTTATAGTGATAACAAGAATCACCTGAACAGAGATTAATTATGCAGGGTCTGTTTTTTGATGGAACACTTAAGCTCCGCCATGACCTCCCGGTGCCTGAGAGGACTTCCGGCGATGCGCTCATCAAAGTGCTCATGACTGGCATCTGCCAGACAGATATTGAAATAACAAAAGGCTACATGGGGTTCCGCGGCATACTTGGTCACGAGTTTGTGGGGCTGGTACAGGAGTCCGACAACCCGGAGTTGCGCGGCAGAAGAGTCGTTGGAGAAATTAACTGCGGCTGTGGTGTATGCTCACGGTGCCTGAAAGGGATGAGCAACCACTGCACGCAGAGGACGGTCTTAGGGATTGCAGGCAAAGCCGGTGCCTTTGCCGAATACCTTACCCTGCCGGATAAAAATCTTCACCTTGTTCCGGATACGGTCAGCAATGAGGAAGCCGTCTTTGTTGAGCCGCTTGCTGCCTGCTTTAGAATTTTAGAGCAGGTCACCGTGCATCGTGACCATACGGCCGCAGTACTCGGGGATGGGAGAATCGGGCTGCTGTGCGCCCAGGTGCTCAAAACCATACCGTGCCGGGTTAGCCTGATTGGCAAGCACCCCGAAAAACTATCCCTGGCAGAAGGCATGGGAATATTGACCCGGATGGTTAATGCTGCTGCCGGATCACTGTTTGACCTCGTGGTTGACTGTACCGGTTCGCCATCAGGTCTTCCCCTTGCTTTAGAGCTGGTAAAACCCCGGGGCACTATTGTTATAAAGAGCACCACAGCATCGCACCAGCCCATTGATATAAACCCTGTTGTAATTAATGAAATCTGCGTGCTCGGTTCACGGTGCGGGCCGTTTGCCCCTGCCGTCAGGGCCTTGCAGGAAAAGACGGTGAGCGTTGCACCGCTTATATCCGGCATATTTCCATTCAGTAATGCTCTCGAGGCATTCCGGACTGCCTCTCAAAAAGGAACGATTAAGGTACTGGTTACGATCGATTTTTAATTGACAGGCCATTTTTTTTATCCGATAAATAAACGGTGCAGACATTGCACGGTATTGTACACAGAGGTTCTATCTATGGTTCGAGGACTTACCATTGTTATCACCACTATCTTTATAGCAGGCATGTGCCTGTTAACCGGTGTTCGGGGGCAGGTGCCCCCGGCAAAGGAAACTGAGGGTCCTGCGGCAGAAGAGGTAATGGAAGGACCGGTTAAGTTTGCTGACGGCCTTATCAGCGTCAAGGCAAAGGATATGCGTTCTGAAGATCTGCTGAAAGAAGTGGGGGAAAAGTGTGCTATTAAAATAGTCCTTTACGGAGAAGTATTTACCGATACCCCTCTGAGCGCCCAATTTCATCAGGTGCCGGTGCGCCAGGGCATTCAGCGGATACTCAGGCTGGCAAAAGTTAAAAACTACCTTATGCACTTTGAGGAAAGCAAAAAAGAGGACAAAGTGGTACAGCTCGACCTCATCGGAAAAAAAGGCGGGCAGCGGGAACTCACCGGCGGGGCTAAACCAACCCTTAAAAAACATACCGCAGAACAGGTTATAACAAACCTCGGAGATACTACTGCTGCTGCCGGCCAGAGAGAACAGGCAAAAGAAAAAGAGTTGCCCAAAGTCGTTACGCCTCAGTTGAACAAGGAAGATGCAGAGCGGATGCAGCAGAACTTTCTGAACATGATGGACCAGATGCTTGAAAAAAAGTTTGAGAAGGGAGAGGAACCTGATCCTGCTGCCCTCCTGCAATTGTTTAAGGATATGGTCCCTCCCGAGATGCAGGACAAAATTCCTCCGGAAGTGCTGGAGCAGATGGAAAAGCTGAAACAGAACTGACCGGAGCTGCTTATTTCAGCCGGGGATTGCCTCCGTTTACCCACCAGTCACCTTTATCTTTAAACCACCAGGCGGTTGAATCAGTCTCAAGTATTGCCCTGGCGAGTGCCTGCGCTTTTTCAGTCCTGAGCCTCTTCACTGCAAAAGAAATCCATTCATCTGCGTACCTGTTTCCCAGGTCTTTATTTTCCTTCAGCATCAGAATCAGCTCAAGCTGGTCTGCATCATGTGCAATCCGGGCCTCCTTTGTCTCAGCCCGGTTAAATTCCTCAATAATGTTTTGTATGTCATCGCCAAAGGGAATGGTTGCCGCCAGATCACTAATCGCTTTCTGCTCATGTGCGGTCACATATTTTTTGTTGACATAATTGAGGTCGCCGGTACGTGCCTCCGGGAGATCATGGAGAAAGCACATCTTGATCACTTTTTTCTCATCCACATCCTGTTCCAGATGGACAAGCGCATAGCCGATAAAAACAACCCGGAAGACATGCGCGGCAACTGACTCCTCCCCTGATCCGAGGAATTGCAGCCCCGTCCGCGGGGTCCGCTTCAGCATACCCACTTCGAAAAGAAAGTTTGCAATATTTTCCATATATTCTCCACAAAAATCACTGCAGGGAGCGCTATAAATATTTTTAACTCATAAGATATGCTTCAATAAAACCATCAATTTCACCGTCTAAAACCGCATCCACATTACCCACTTCCTTCCCCGTCCGGTGATCCTTAACCATCTGATAGGGCTGCAGGATATACGAGCGGATCTGACTGCCCCAGGCTATCTGCTTCTTTGTTGCATTAATCTTATCCATCTCTTTTTCCCGCTCCTTCATTTCCTTTTCATACAGCCGGGCCTTCAGCAGTTTCATGGCCATCGCCCGGTTCATGTGCTGCGAGCGCTCGTTCTGGCACTGCACGACAATGCCGCTGGGTATATGGGTGATGCGCACGGCAGAATCGGTCTTGTTTACGTGCTGGCCCCCGGCGCCGCTTGCGCGGAAGGTGTCTACGCGCAGGTCTTTCTCGTCGATTTCAATTACTACGTCGTCCTCGATATCCGGATATACAAACACCGAGGCAAATGAGGTATGCCGCCTGGCGCCTGCATCAAACGGAGAAATCCGGACCAACCGGTGAATGCCCACCTCTGCATTCAGGTAGCCGAAAGCATAATCTCCGGTAACGGTGAAGGTTGTGCTTTTTATGCCGGCTTCTTCGCCCTGCAGGATATCAACAATTGCCGCCTTGAATCCTCTCTTCTCAGCCCACCGCAGATACATCCTGAGAAGCATTTCCGCCCAGTCCTGTGCTTCGGTTCCGCCAGCTCCGGCATGAATGCTGACAATAGCATTATTAAAGTCATTCTCACCGCTGAGCATCCTCTTGAATTCAAGCTCTTCCACTTCCTTTTCAATCCGCCCGGCGCTCTGCTCCAGATCCTGTTCTACCGCCTCCTCTTCCCCTTCCCGTGCAAGATCGAGAAGCACATGGCAGTCCTCCACCTCTTTCTCAAGCCTGTTCCAGAGGCTGAGAACAGTCTCTATTGTTTTTCGTTCTGTGGTGATTTTCTGCGCGTTCTTTACATCAGACCAAAAGTCAGGCCGGGCAAGCTCCTTCTCAAGTGCTGCTATTCTGTTCTTCTTTGCAGCAACTTCAAAGATACCCTCGCAGGGCTTCCATGCGCTGCTCTAACGTATCGATTTTTTCCTTCCACTGACTGATCATGTTATGTATCCTTTCTATCGTAACGTTTTTTTCTCATCCGCGTCTTTAAACAGGCGTTTGCAATAAAAAACAGACTCGCGCCCAGACAAAGCATGGCAAATATATCGCCATAGTGCGTGTAAAATGTCTTTTCTTCCCCGGTTAAAATAATACCAGTTAAATATGCCGGAGTAAAGAGTTTGCTTTGCTGCACAATTCGTCCGCTTGCATCTATTATAGCACTTATACCGGTATTTGCAGCACGGGCGATAAAGCGGCGGTTTTCCACTGCACGAAGCACCGCCATGGACAGGTGCTGATAAGGAGCAGAGGTACGGCCAAACCAGGCGTCATTGGTAATATTTACTAAAAAGCCGGCACCTTTTTTGACAAACCTGCGCACCAGATCGGGGAATATTATTTCATAGCAGATAAGTGTTCCAAAGGTTCCACCGGGGAAGCTTAATGTGCTAACCTCTGTGCCCGATGAAAAATCTCCAATACCGACAACCATTTTATCAATAAACGGGAAGAATTGCCTGAGCGGCACATACTCGCCATAGGGGACCAGATGGATTTTGTCATAGCGCCCTTTAAGCGCTCCTTCCGGTGAAACCAGAAAGGCGCTGTTAAAAAATTTCAGTTCTCCTGCCTCGCGCTCCCAGGCAGGGCTCCCCAGGAGCAGATGCGCCCCTGCCTTTTTCATAACTTCAGCAACCATCTTCTGATACAACACCTCAGACTGGAAATAAAAAGGGGTTGCTGCCTCCGGCCAGATAACCAGGTCCGGCTTGTCCTGAATCGTCTCAAGGGTCAGGCGGCTGTATTTGTTCATGGTTGCATCAAGAAATGCCGGTTCCCACTTTACATCCTGCTCAATATTTCCCTGCACCAGTGCGACCTTTAACGACGTGCCGCTCTGTCTATCAGGGGTCACTAACCGTGCCTGCCCGTATGAGAAGGTTACGATGAGCGCCAGTGCAGCACAGGACATCTCTTTATAAGGAATCCTTTTTTTCAGGGAACGGCTTTCCAGGAAGGAAAAAATCGTACCGTTGACCAGCACCACAAGAAAGCTTATGCCGTACACACCGGTTATGTCGGCAATCTGTATGACGTGAAGAGCCTGAAATTGGGAATAGCCGAGGTTTTCCCAGGGAAAACCCGTCAGGAACCACGACTTTACATACTCAGCAGCAGTCCAGAAAAGCGGAAGGGACACCGTGAAACTGAGGCCCTGTATGCGTTGCATGTAACAACTGCAATAAAACGGCACCCCGATAAACAGGCAGAGATACAGGGAGAGTAAGACCAGAACAATAATAGAGAGTGCCAGGTGCATTTTGCCGTAGGTGGTCATGGAGACCGTAACCCAGTAGATAAGTCCCAGGTTAAAAACAAACCCGGCAATAGAGGCAAGAAGGAATCCGCGATGGGCATCCTTGTCCTTTATTGCAAAAAGCAGAGGAACAAGGCTCACCCATGCAAGCTCTTTCACGTTCCAGTTCGGGAAAATGAGAATAAGCAGAATGCCTGAGAAAACAGATAAGATATAATCTTTTAAAATCATTCCCTTATTTCAATAGGTGTACTATAATGTTTGTCGTTTGCACGGTTTGTGCTCATCCTCTCTTTTTGGAGAAGGCCCGTTTTTATAAAGCTTTTCACCTGGTCACTTGAATCCTTGACTCCTTGAACCCTTTCAATTAAAGATAAAAACACTTGATATACTATCTATACCTGTATTATTAAAAATTAAGCATGCAGCCATCAGCTTCTACCTTAAAAAATTATGGGGCTGATAGCGTGGTACTGACCGCTGATATTTTTAAAGGAGCACGTTATGAATAAACCATGGCTTACCTACTATGACCGGGAAGTCCCTGTAGCACTTGAGTATCCGCACATACTCATACACCAGATACTCGAACAGACAGCAGCCCGGTTCCCAAACCGCACAGCGCTGCTCTTCTTCGGCACATCCATTTCATACCGCAGCCTTCAGGAATCTGTGATCAGGTTTGCGGGAGCCCTCCAGAAAATAGGCATTAAGCCAAAAGACCGGGTTGCGCTCTTCCTGCCCAACTGCCCCCAGATGATTATTGCCTTTTATGCGGCTGTGCGCATCGGGGCAACGGTTGTTCCCACCAACCCTCTTTATACCGATAAAGAGCTTGAATTTCAACTGCAGGATTCCGGGGCTGAAACACTTATCACACTGGACCTTCTCTATGCAAGGGTAAATAATGTAAAAGCCCGCACCCCTCTGCAGCGTATCATTGTTGGGAAAATAGAAGACTATCTTCCGACACTGAAAAAAATCCTTTATCCTTTTTTTGGAAAAAAAGGGACCGACGCGGTAAAGATTGAGGAGAAAGACCACGTCTATTTCTTCAGCACCCTGCTGAGTCAGAAGTCCGGTGAGCCTTCGGTGCCGGAGATTAAACCCGATGATATAGCGCTGCTTCAATATACCGGAGGAACAACCGGCACCTCAAAGGGGGCCATGCTCAGCCATAAGAATATTGCAAGCAATAACTGCCAGATGCGCCACTGGTATACTATGCTCAGAGAGGGGGAAGAGATTTTCATCTCAGTGCTTCCCTTTTTCCACGTGTACGGGATGGCAGCAACTATGATGCTGCCGATTTCTATCGGCGCAACACTTATTGTTTTCCCGCGATTCGTCCAGAAGGATATCCTCAAGTCAGTTGAACAATACCACGTAACCCTGTTTCCCGGAATTCCCGCTATCTATGCTTCCATCAACACGTACAAAGATGTAAAAAAGTTTGATATTTCAAGTATCACCTACTGCATTTCAGGATCAGCACCCCTCCCGGTAAAAGTATTGCACGATTTTGAGCAGTTAACCGGCGGAATTATTATTGAAGGATACGGGCTCACCGAAGCATCTCCGGTAACCCACTGCAATCCCCTTCATGGTTCACGCAAGATTGGCAGTATCGGCATGCCGGTGCCGGATACCGAGTGCAAAATTGTTGACCTGGAAACAGGTGCTGAAGTGCCCGGTGGTGAAACCGGCGAGCTGTGCATCAGGGGCCCCCAGGTAATGCAGGGATACTGGCAAAAGCCGGAAGAAACCGCCCAGGTGCTGAAGGACGGGTGGCTGTATACCGGAGACATTGCCCGCATGGATGAGCAGGGCTATTTCTACATTGTCGAGCGGAAAAAAGACATGATTATCTCTGAGGGCTTTAATATCTATCCGCGTGAGCTTGATGAACTCCTCATGCTGCATCCTAAAATACGGGAAGCCGCTGTGATTGGCGTGCCTGATGAGCTGCGGGGTGAAAAAGTGATCGCCTGTGTTGTCCTTAAAGAAGGAGAGTCTGCAACACAGGAGGAGATTATAAAATACTGCAGGGACAATATCGCAAAATACAAGCTGCCCAAAAAAGTTATTTTCCGGCAGGAGCTTCCCAAAAGTGCGGCAAGTAAAGTTCTGCGCAGAGTACTGCGCGAGGAGATCCTCAAGATGGCCAATTTCAATTGACTTATTGCCTGAAACCTATTAATTTTGTCTCAGTTATAAATGGCCACAG
>CAIYCZ010000276.1 GCA_903924805.1 uncultured delta proteobacterium
ACAGACCATAAGGATCATACCATGACGACCAATAAAGACAGGAAATCAAGCACATCAACAGAAAGGGAAGCCGCAGGTGACGTCAAACAAAAAGTCAATGCTGTCCTTGATGAAATAATTACCGCCGTGTCCAGGGGGTCTCAGCTTGATTCATATTTTGAAAGCAGGATTGCAGACATTAGAGCACTTGATGAGAATGCATTTAGCCACATAAGCAGGCGATTTATAAAGGCTGATCCCCGGGAAAAAGAAATAATAGTGAAGTGTCTAAAATTCTGGCCGGGTATTGAGCATCTGAAATTTCTCCAGGAGTTTCTCAGTAGAGAACCCTTCTGGCCGCGCATCGGAACCAGCATACTTGATTTGTTTAATAAGCGTGATGCCATGGTAGACTCGGGCTTGATGAGCAGCATTTTGGAACTGGACTCCCTTACCCAGCGGCTGAAACACCATGTGCTGCAGAAAGATCCGCTGCATGAAAAGCCAGCCGCAAGCACTATTGAAGAATTTCTCAAGCGGCCTGATAAGGAAAAAGAGGGGATCATTATTCAGCTTATTGATGAAGCAGGACCGGAGGTTACACCGCTGCTGTTATTGATATTTGAAAAAGACGCGCAGTGGTCAATGAAGGCAGCTGAGTTCATCAGTACCCTTGCCACGGTAAATGCACTCTGCATACTCAAGGGGATTTATGAAGAAACACAAAAAAAAGACATCCTGAAGATAATAAAAAAATTAATTCACGCTCTCAGGCAGAAGGGCATTGAAGTGGAGGATTATGAGACAGCTCAGCCTGCCGAGGCGGTATTCAAAAAGATAACCCTCCCCGATGCCCGCGCATTCATTTCATCAATTGACGGGATCGGTGACCGTATTATATTCATGCTCAAGCCATTGACAACCCATGAAAGCAGATTATTTGAAATATTCATGAATGACAGCGCCGGCATTAAAGAGATCGCCTCGGTACCTTTATCCAGAAAGGATGCGGAGCGATTTATTAACAGAATTACCGGTGATGAAAAAATCGTTTTTTACGAGACTGCTGCGCAGAATGCATGCTTTCTGGTTGAAGAGACGCATACGTACAACCAGGAAACAGGTGCTGTTGTATCAGGAAGTATTGCCCAGTGGAGAAGCATGTTTTCAGATATAGTAAACGCGCAGGCACAGCCGATAATTTACGACTGCATTGATGCTGATAAAATACGCAGCCAGAGTTCTTTATTAAAGACAGTAGAGAAAATTTATAAGCGGGTTGAAATTATAGTATGGTTTATTGATAGTGCAGAAGCAAAGGAAGGGTGGACACGATACAAACAGGCAAAAAACAGCCCGCTTGTGCTGAGCCCCTATCAGATGGAAGAGCGCCTTCAGGATCAGTACCGGGACACAGCAACTGTTTTTTTTAATCAAACCCGCAGAGCCCGGTTTAAACGGCGGCTGGAAGAAATGGCGTATCTGTTTTACCGGCAGAACTGTGCGGAAGAAGCACATAGTGCTTTTGCTGCGGCGCTTTCCCTGGCACCGGATGGAACACCGCCTGATAAAAATACATTCTGTCTGAGCCTGGTAAAAGAAGGGTTTAAATTTTTTGAATCAAACACCGTCATACAGGGAACACCTGACAAGAAGATTATTGACCCGAAGGATGTATCCCTCCTCGCATAACACCTCTCAAGAGATACGGTGTTCAGAGCACCGATACGGTTGAAAGGCAGATACTGATATATGAGCGTTATCAAACCACAGATACCAAAAGGGTTCCGGGACTTTTTACCGGCACAGAACATCATCCGCCAGGGGATAATTGATGTTGTTCGCACAACCTTTGAAACATTCGGCTTTGAGCCGCTGGGAACTCCCTGTATAGAATATGCCGAAACACTTGAAGGGAAATATGGAGAAGAGGGTGAACGGCTTATCTATAAATTTGAGGACCGGGGAGGGAGAAACGTAGCCCTTCGCTATGATCTGACCATACCCCTGTGCCGGGTCATTTCCCTGTATCCTGAAATTGTGAAACCCTTCAAATGTTACCAGATCGCACCGGTATGGCGGGCTGACAAGCCGCAGAAGGGGCGCTACCGGGAGTTTTATCAATGCGATATTGACATCATCGGCTCTGACAGCATGATGGCTGACGCAGAGCTGATAGTCATCATATACCGGGTTTTAAGCAAACTCGGGTTTAAGGATTTTACCATTCGCATAAATAATAGAAAACTGCTGAATGCGCTTGCCATAAAGGCTGGCATCACCGATGCTGAAGGGGCAGCGTTTTTACGCACCCTGGATAAACTGGATAAAATAGGCACAGAGGGGGTGCGGAGCGAATTAACAGATAAGGGATTTACTAACACGGCAATTGATAACGTTTTGGGAATATTTAATTCAGAGTGGCAGGAGAGAACTATACCACTCGATGAAATAAAAGAATTAATCAAAGGGATTGCAATAGGTGAACAGGGGGTTAATGAGCTTTTAATAATTCAGAAGGCCCTCAAAGCCCAAACAGTTCCCGAAGACTGCTATTGTTTTGATCTTACTCTTGCCAGAGGACTTGATTACTATACCGGTCCTGTTTTTGAGACGGTCATAAAAACTCCCAAAGTTGGCAGCATTACCGGCGGGGGAAGATATGACAATCTTATAGGACTTTTTTCAAAAACACCTTTTCCTGCTACCGGTACATCGTTTGGGCTTGAGCGGCTGGTAGCGGTTGCAGAGGAAATGGAAAAAGATGCCCGTACGAATACCCGGACCCAGGTGCTGGTCGCCTTTTTTGATGAAGCGCTCATGGATGAGACCCTGAAGATAGCACAGATGATGCGCAATGAGGGATTGAGGACAGAAGTTTATTTTGCAGCAGAAAAACTGAAAAAGCAGTTATCGTACGCTGCACAAAAAGGGATACCGCTGGTGGTATTGCTTGGCCCTGATGAAATAGCAGGCGGAACAGTTATGCTGCGCAACATGCTCATCGGCAGGCAGGACAATGTAAGCCGGGAGGACCTTGTAAACAAGATAAGAGAACAGCTGTAAACACAAGCATCTGATTAAAAAGCAGCCTGTGAAATACGAAGGAATCATCATACGCCCGCCCAGTGAAGCAGCGAGCCTCATTCTCCAGGTAACCGTTGGCTGCTCGCATAACAAATGCACCTTCTGTCCCGCCTATAAGGCCAAGCAATTCAGAGTCAAAACCCTGCAGGAAATATTTCAGGATATAGATGAAGCAGCAGCTGAAACCGCGGAGAAGGTACGCAGGGTA
This sequence comes from uncultured delta proteobacterium, assembly GCA_903924805.1. GTDB lineage: Bacteria > Desulfobacterota > WTBG01 > CAIYCZ01 > CAIYCZ01 > CAIYCZ01. Next base: position 3,275 of record CAIYCZ010000276.1, read on the forward strand.
TTCCTCTGCGATGGTGACCCCCTCATCATCCCTCAGGAGACACTCCTTTCAATTGCTTCCCGCATCCAGGAAAGATTTCCCCGGCTGCTGCGCATCGGAGTCTACGCAAATGCAAAAAGCATTTTACGAAAATCTGTATCCGAGCTCAGAGAGCTTCAGGAAAACAGGCTTGGAATACTCTATCTTGGTCTTGAATCAGGCGATCCAATAACGCTGGAACTGGTTAAAAAAGGCGTGACCGCAGAGCAAATGATAGAGGCTGCGGCAAAGGTCAGGGAAGCAGGAATAAAGCTGTCTGTGACGGTTATACTGGGTCTTGGCGGAAGGCAGCGAAGTTTGCTACATGCTACAGAGACCATGCGCGTCCTTAACAAAATGAAGCCGCATCATGTTGGGGCACTGACACTCATGCTGGTTCCTGAAACACCGCTGTACCGGCTGCAGGAAACAGGCGGGTTTATCCTTCCTGAGCCGTTTGAGCTTATCCAGGAACTGAGGGCCATGCTTGCAGAATCGCAGCTTGAAAACTGCCTGTTTTTTTCCAACCACGCCTCTAACTACCTTCCCCTTAAAGTCCGGCTCCCGCACGATAAGGAGCGGGTGCTGCGGGAAATTGACAGCATAGTTAAGGCGCAGGATGAGCGGCTGTTAACCCCGGAATTTTTAAGGGCGCTATAAAAACTGAAGGATTCCAGGATGCAAGGGGCCACGTGGTCAAGTGTAAAATAATACCTGCTTGAACCCCGGAACCCCATGGACATGTGATGAGCCGATGGTAGTTGACTAACACCCCTGCTTTCGATATATACTTTATTATAAGAAACAGCCGGAAGGATGGCCGAGAGGTTGAAGGCGGCGGTCTCGAAAACCGTTATACCGTGTTGAACGGTATCGAGGGTTCGAATCCCTCTCCTTCCGCCAGCACTCATTCATAAATCCCGGCATAGAATCAACCCTATGATACGACAGGTACGCTGCCCCAACTGCAAAAAACCAGCCATCTATTCTGAGGAAAACCCTTTTCGGCCGTTTTGTTCAGAGCGCTGTAAACTCATCGATCTGGGTGACTGGGCTGACGGGAAGTATGGTATGCCCTGCGAAGACTCTCTTGATGACCAGAAAGAAAATACAGATTAGAAAATTAATTATTATTACAGGGATTGTTTTAGCAGTCATACTGCATACGGCCCACATAGAGTGCCGGGCCGCCTGTATCGAGCAGGTGCAGTTCCTCATTTACTATACGGGACTCCTACTACTACAGTTATCGTTGCGGCGGCGATGAAAATATTTGGCTTACCCAAGACAAAATAGCTCTTTTGTTTGGCGTGCAAAGACCGGCTATTACTAAACATCTCAAAAATATTTTTGAAAGCGGCGAGCTACACGAAAATTCAGTTAGTTCCATTTTGGAACATACTGCCGAAGATGGAAAAAAATATTCCACTAAATTTTACAATCTCGACGCGATCATTTCAGTTGGCTACCGTATATCAGCAAAATTGACTTTAACCGATTGCGGGCAAGCCGGGCATGAAAAAATGAAGATAGTTGATGGTGTACCGGAGGGGTGGGGGAAAGGTTTTTTAGAGGATATTGCAGCGGAAGGTGAAGCTGACCAAACGGCAATTTGTAAGGATTTCTTACAAGTTCAAAAAGAGGGACAAAGGCAATTGATATGAAAAAAGAAACTAAAAAACCGCAAATTGCTATCTATCAAACTCTTGGTGATGAGCAAAAAATCAGCGTTAGAATTGAAGATGAGAATGTTTGGCTTACGCAAAAACTGATTGCGGAGCTTTTTGATGTGAGTGTTCCTACAGTTAATGAACACCTCAAAAATATCTTTGAAAGCGATGAATTGGAAGAAAATTCAGTTATTAGGAATTTCCGAA
>CAIYCZ010000277.1 GCA_903924805.1 uncultured delta proteobacterium
AAGCGCTGTGGATAAACCTGCTGACCAATGCCATCCGCTACACTCCTGCCGGAGGCCGTGTCACAATAACCCTTCAAACAGATGCCAGCAAGAAACAGATAATCGGTGCCGTTTCAGATACGGGTATTGGTATTTCAACGGAGGAAATTACCCGTATCTTTGAGGAATTTTATCGCACTGATGCGGCAAAATCCATGCAGGAGACAGGCACCGGACTGGGGTTGCCTATCGTCCAGCAGGTGGCAGCCATGTATGGAGGAACCATTGAAATTGAATCTACGGTGAACCAGGGCAGCACGTTTCGTTTCACCCTGCCCGTCACCGCCCTGCCACAACAGGATATCATATGAAGCGTGTCCTTAAATTACTGTTCGGGGGGCGCCTGCAGATAGTGCTGATCGCCTCCTTCTCGCTTATTGCCGGTCTCACCGTGGGGCTCAATACGCTGGTTACTTCCCGGGTGATTGAGGAGTACCTCACTGCTGCCGAAGATGATCTGGTTGCCCGGGACATGAACCTTGCCAGTGCGTTTTATCAGTTGAAGCTGGATGAAGTTGCAGCCATCGGCCACCGGCTGGCACTTGACCCCTGGGTAATTCAGAACACGGAGGCTGCTTTTCAGGGAATGCCGGATGCTGTCCGGATTATTGACCAGCAGATAACCAATAAAATAGCCGTGCTGGCACTGGGTGGCACCCACCTGATAGCACTGCTTGACCATCGGGGAAACATCATTGTCGGCCGCGTTCTGTCACCTTCGGGGAACCTTTCAAAACTCATTTCACAGGGCAACTGGGGGCGTCTGCCGATAGTCCAGGACGCTCTTGCGAGCGCCCAGAAGCAGGCTGCCACCGAGATAATTCCCGCCGAATTTCTTGCCAGGGTCGGGCTCGACAGTCAGTCACGGATACCTCTTATAGCCACCCCGCTTGCAGCGCCGGAGCCGTTTGATTCCAGAGAGGGCACAGCAGGGCTGGCCATGACCGGCGTGTATCCGCTGCACAATCAGAATGGCCAGATGATCGGTGCGGTGCTTTCAGCCTATCTGTTTAATAATGATTTTACCCTGGTGGATCGCATAAAGGAAATTGCCGGCGTTGACACGGTCACCATATTTTTAGGGGATCTGCGCGTTTCAACGAATGTCTTGACTGAAGAGGGAAAGCGGGCTGTGGGAACGCGGATTTCCCAGGCGGTGCGCAGGGTCGTTCTCGAGCACGGTCAGGATTACGTTGGACGGGCATATGTTGTCAAGGAATGGTTTATTACCCGCTACATGCCCCTGCGGGACCGCCGCGGACAGGTCGTCGGCAGCCTGTACGTGGGTGCCCGTGAATCCTCGTTTCTGCGCCTGGTTCACAACTTTAACAAGCGCGTAGCGCTTATCGCCCTTGTTTGCATACTGCTTGCCGGTGTCATCGCAATACCTGTTTCACGGCTCATAACCAGGCCGATTGCTGCACTGGTAAAGGCAAACCGCCGCCTTGCCCGGGGTGATATGAGAGTTCGGATAGAGGCTTCCGGGAAGGGTGAGCTGGCAGTGCTGTGCTACTCTTTTAACACCATGGCGGAAACACTCTACCGCACCCAGCAGGAACTGCTGCACAAGGAAAAGCTTGCCTCAATGGGCCAGCTTGCAGCAGGAGTGGCTCATGAGATTAACAACCCGCTGGGTACCATTCTGCTTTTTGCTGAAGTGATGTATAAAGAGGCGGGCGAAGATTACTCCCGGCGCGATGACCTTAAGATGATAATTGATGAGACCATACGCTGCAGAAGAATTGTCTCTGATCTCTTAAACTTTGCCCGCGAGCAGGAAGTGCTTGCCCAGGAAAGCGATATCAATGACCTTCTGGAGCAGATCATTGAAGGGGTGAGTCATCAGGCAAGTTTCAAGGCAGTTGCCGTAGTGCGGCAGTTCAGCCTTGGCCTCCCGCATATTCAGGCAGACCCGGCGCAGCTGATGCAGGTGTTTGTGAACCTGCTCAACAATGCGGCTGAAGCCATGCCGGAGGGCGGCACCATAACTATCACCACACGGCTTGCTGACAGCCAGCTCCTGGAGATTTTGGTCTCGGATACCGGGTGCGGCATTTCCGAGGAGAATCTGGGCAAAATATTTACCCCCTTCTTTACCACCAAGCCGGTAGGCAAGGGGACAGGGCTGGGGCTGTCTATTGTGTATGGTATCATCAAGATGCATCGCGGACAGATTGCCGTAAACAGTCATGTCGGCAAAGGCACGACGTTCACAGTGATCCTGCCGGTGATGCTCTCGCAGGAGCAGGTACCGTCGCTCAGCACAACAACAGACATTACCCTGTAATAGTGACGAACCGCTATCATGGAATCTCCGGTCAAAATCCTGATTATTGATGATGAAGTGGGCATTATTAAAGGCTGTCAGCGCGTGCTGGAACCACAGGGTTTTACCACTGAATCAGCGCTCACCCTCCATGAGGGGCGGCAGAAAATTGAGAACGGCACGTATGACGTAGTGCTTCTGGATATCATGCTGCCTGACGGGCAGGGTATTGATTTGCTTGCTCCCATGCGCGAGAAAGACCCTGACCTGGTGTGTGTGGTTATGACCGGCTATGCTTCGGTTGAACTTGCCGTGCAGGCAATTAAAGCCGGTGCGTATAACTTAATAGCCAAGCCGTTTTCTTATGACATGCTGCTGGTTACCATTAATCAGGCCCTGGAAAAACGGCGGCTGTCAATTGAGGCAAAACGGCTGCGGGCGCTCGAACAGGATGCTGCAGCCCTGGTGGCTGTTGCCAAAGAAGAGCTGGAGCGCCTGGAGCACTTTAAAAAAACCTTCTCCCTGACAACCGCTTTTACCCTGACCGTAGCCCATGAAGTCCGCGCTCCCCTCACCGCCCTGCAGAGCTTTCTGCTCTTGCTGCGCAAAGGCTATGTCTCCCCTGACCAGCAGGAGAAAATTATTGAGACTGCCATTGAGCGTGCCCAGGATTTGCTGGATCTGGTGGATGATCTTATGAATCTGGCAACCGTGCGGGAAGAGCTGACAGCGCCGAATCGAAAGGTCATGTCACTGGCAGACTCACTGGAAAAAGTCGTTCCCCTGCTTAAGACGCATGCTGAAGATAAGGGGCTTTCGTTTACGGTTGACGTGCGCCATCGCCCGATGGTTACGGTCAACCCCGGACAGATAGCCCAGGTGTGGAGCAACCTTATCTCTAATGCCATCAAATACACCCATGCCGGAGGATCGGTGAAGGTCATCCTTGAGGAGGCAGGTACCTGGGCAGTAGGTACCGTGGAAGATAGCGGAATCGGCATTCCGGCTGACGACCAGTATCGTGTATTTATGGAATTCTACCGCACATCCCAGGCTAAAGAAATGGACCATCGCGGGGCAGGACTGGGCCTGCCGCTGGTGAAGCGCATTGTAGAAGGGTACGAGGGAACCATCGAGGTTGAGTCGGCAGTCGGCAAGGGCAGCCGGTTTGTGTTCAAACTGCCCAAAGCTAAAAGCAGCGAAAATCTTACCACGTGAAAGTTGAAATAAAGTCTTCTCTATTCATCCGCCCAGAGCTTTTTTCACCTGTTCCAGGAGCTTGTCAGGGTCAATGGGCTTATGGAGCCAGTCTGCGGCAGGGATATACTCGTCTGAGGGCAGCGTCCCTTGGGCTCTGGCTGCGGTAAGGGAAGTGGCCATAATCACCGGTATATCCTTTAACTCCTTGTCCTCTGCCATGGTGCGGCGCACATCCAGCCCGTCCAGAATGTAGGACATCATGATATCAAGAATCACCAGATCAGGCTTTCCCCGGCGCATCACCTCAAGCCCCTGCGCCCCGCTGGCAGCGGTTATCACCTGATAGTTATTGGCTTCTAAAATCATCCGGGTAATTTTTATAAAGTCCCGGTCATCATCAACCACCAGTATCTTTGCCATTGCACTACTCCTTCCATAAATATCTAATTATTATTACCTCATTACGCCTTTAACAAATTTAATTTTACCTTGTCAAGGTGTAAAAGCAGCGTTTGAATATTTTTTATTTTTAGTTTTTTAAAGTTCCCCATAATGTAAAAGAGGAAATCTGCTATTATATTATAGTAGATATGTTATTATAATAAAAAGTATCCTGCGATAATGTCTTCACATAAGGATGATTCATAAGCACGGCATGTATGTTTAACATTAACCTGAAAGAGTCCACCATCTATAATTTCCCCCACACCTTTATTGGCAAAAAGAACGAACCCGTCATTATAAAGCCCCTCGACGAAAAAATGCACCGCCAACTCATGGACATGTACCTTACCCGTGAGCCCAGAAATTCATTTGATGGTCTTCCGCCGATCAGGGATGAGGTATGTATCAAGTGGATACAGGGGATGATTGATACCGGTATCAATCTCGTGGCACTTTCATTTGAGGCCGGCATCGTGGGGCATGGTGCAATTTTCCCCATGAACGAAACGATGTGCGAGCTGCTCCTGATGGTATGCCCGAAATATCAGCATTCGGGGATTGGCACGCAGCTTACCAGATGTATTATTCAGCTCGCATACGAATTATGTTTTGAACGGATCTGGCTGTACGGAGAGATGAAGAATCAGACGGCAAAACACGTTTATAAAAAATGCGGATTTGAGTATTTAAGCCCGGACCGTATTACCGAAGTGGAAATGATTTTCGACCTGAGGCGTTATCAGAAGACCATGAATGTGAAGGTTAAACAGATAATGAGCAAGAATGTGGTGACCCTCAGCAGGGACAGGAGCTGCCTTGATGCGCTTGATATATTTATAAAATATAATTTTGGAGCACTGCCAATAGTTGACGGCGGAAATCATGTGGTCGGCATACTTACAGAGACAGACCTTATTGTGGAAACAAATCTTAATCTGAAAGTGGGCGACATTCAAACTGTGGAAGTTGTCACGGTGCACGAAGATGCACAAATAGAAAAAGTGATCAGATTATTCCAATCAAAAAATCTGCGCTGT
>CAIYCZ010000278.1 GCA_903924805.1 uncultured delta proteobacterium
CAGTTAATTTTGTTAAAAAATTCTTGACAACAAGAGCAAACATTTATTATATATACAATACTATTTTATACAGACTTGTATATATAATTATTTTATTCTAATGGAGTCTGTGCTAATTAAAAATTTTTAAAGGGAGTCTATTGTGGCTATTTTTTACCGAAGATTACCAAAGTACACTTTTTGTATACTTATCAGTATATATAGTCGTATCAATCACATGGGAAGCGTGATGAACTGATGTGATCAGCCATACGTTAGGAGTGTTGCAATGCGTCATAACATAGATGTGGAATCAAAAATCACAAGCCAACTGGAGGTGTTTCATGAAGGATTTTGGGTACGCTGCCCCTAAGAATGTCGGAGAGGCCATTGGTCTACTGGCAGAGTTGGGCGGTCAAGGGAAGATTATTGCAGGCGGACAATCGATGCTCGTCATTATGAAGCAAAACATGCTTGTCCCTGAGTTTCTGGTCGACATAAAGGGTATCGCTGAGCTCGATTATATCAACTACGACAAAAAGAAAGGGCTGAGCATCGGCGCCCTTACGACCCATCGCGCTATAGAAAAATCGCCGATTATCAAAAAAAACTATCCGGTAATGAGCGAGATGGAAGACAACCTCGCCGTGGTCCAGACCCGCAACTGGGGCACCATCGGCGGGAACGTGTGTCATGGTGATCCGGCGGGGGATCCAGCCGTCGTGTTCATTGCATTGAATGCAAAGCTGAAAATACGGGGAACGGCTGGAGAAAGGGAAATCGATATCGAAGATTTCTATAAGGATTATCTCGAGGTTGATCTCAACCCCGGTGAGATCCTGGTGGAAATCCAGGTACCGCCAGCGTCTCCACATACGGGAGTTGCCCACGACAAGCTGATGGCGATGAAAGGCGATATGGGTATCGTAGGCGCGGCTGCATTTATTACGGTGAATCCAGCCGATGGAACGTGCGTAGGTGCACGCATAGCTCTCAGTAATGTTGCTTCGACGCCATGGAAATCCCGAGCCGCCGAAAATGTTCTTCTAGGGAAGGTTATTACGAACGAGCTGCTTGCGGAGGCAGGACGGGCCGCATCTGCAGAATTAGAACCTCCCGCTGATGTACATGGTTCATCGGAATATCGGAAGGCAATGGCAGAGGCATTTGTAAAGAGGGTCGCACAAAAGGCTCTTAAAAGAGCACAGGCGCAAGGCTGAAATACAGACAGGAGGTAATATAATGAACGATAAGTTAATGGATCTACGATTTACTGTTAACGGCAAGCCTTATGAACTGAAAGTAAAGCCGAAAGCGTTGCTTCTCGATGTACTCAGGGAAGAGTTGAAGCTTATCGGCACGAAGGCAGGCTGTGAGGTGAGTGCTTGCGGCGTCTGTACGGTCAACATCGATGGGATGGCAGCACGGTCCTGCTCGATACTTGCGTTGCAGGCAAATGGCCGTGAAGTTACCACCATTGAAGGGGTGGCGGACGGGGATAAGCTTCACCCTATCCAGGAAGCGATGATAAATCATGGTGCCATAGAATGCGGATTCTGTACTCCGGGAATGGTGATGTCAGCGAGAGCATTGCTGGCTGAGAACCCCAAGCCAACCCGGGAGGAGATAAAGAAGGCTATTCAGGGCAATCTGTGTGCTGATTCAGGCTACACTAAATACATTGAGGCCATAGAAATAGCAGCTGAAAAG
>CAIYCZ010000279.1 GCA_903924805.1 uncultured delta proteobacterium
CAGACTATGTAAGGGAATTCTGTTCTGAATACAGGAAAATAACGTCCATACCGTTTGTTGCCAATGCCCACGTTCAGATTTTCACGCCGGAGACAGCCCGGTGTCTGAAAGAAGCCGGCTGCAGGATTATCAAGTTTGGTATTGAAAGCGGAAGTGAGAGAGTGCGGAGAGAAATCCTCCACCGCCCTATGACCAATGAGGTAATTAAACAGGCATTCGCCATTGCCCATGAAGCAGGGCTTCATACCTCGGCATTTGTCATGTTTGGTCTTCCCCATGAGACACGGGAAGATATCATGGAAACCATACGCATTCTGGCAGAAATCCAGCCCGGCCGTTTTCGCTGGGCACTCTTCTTCCCCTACCCTCACACCATTGCCTATGATATAAGCAGAGCAGGAGGCTTTATTAATTTTACCAAGATGGAGCGTCTCAACAATTTTACCGAAGATTCCTGCCTTGACTTTGGTCCTGAGCACAATCTGTGGATTGATAAACTGCAGACAATTTTTCCCTGGCAGGTAAACGCGTGCTCGCAATTTCCTGCTGCGCAGACCTATAGGGACCTTATTGACAGGATGGAAGCTCTTTCAGCACGCTCATGGCAGAACGTACAGGACCGCATTATGGACATTGACCGGGAAACTTCATCGCGCCTGACTGCAGCAGGACGTGATCACTATGCTATCCGGTTTAATCCGTTTATGGCAGTTCGCAGTAACTGGAAGGAAGATGAGTAGCCTTCAGCCGCTAAAAATTGTCGTCAGGTGCCCCAACTGGGTTGGGGATCTCGTGATGTGCACACCAGCGCTGAGAGCCCTCAGACACCACTTTACAGGTGCCCATATCAGTGTTATGGTTAAGCCATCACTCAGGCCGGTAATAGAAAACCTTTTGTTCTTTGATGAGATTATTGAATACGAGCCCAGGGGCAGAGACCGGGGCATGAAGAAGTATCTATCCTGTATCAATCGCCTCAAACGGAAGCAGTTTGATCTGGGCATCCTCCTTCCACATTCGTTCAGCTCAGCGCTGGTGTTTTATCTGGCGTCCATTCCGCAGCGAGTGGGTTACAGCAGGAATGCCCGCGGATGGATGCTTACCCATTGCCTTGAGCCTTTCCGTGAACGCGGCAAAATCGTACCGGTGCACATGGTGAAGCTTTACCTCACCATGTGTAAAACACTTGGCTGCCAGGAACTGGATGAGCACGTTGAATTGAAAACCTCAGCCTCAGCAGACAGCTGGGTTGACGGGTATTTTGCTGACCAGGGCATCGTGCCGGGTGATCTGACCATAGTTATGATACCGGGAGCAACATTTGGCTCATCAAAATGCTGGGGAGTCAGTTATTTTGCCCGTGTTGCTGATACACTGATCCGGGAATACGGAGCACGGATTCTTATTGCCCCGGGGCCCGGTGAAGTCGGGATTGCACAAAGCATTAAACAGGCGATGGAAGAAACCTCGATCGATAGGGGAGATACGGTACTGCCGCTTGATCTTCTCATGGCTCTTATTAAGCGCTGCTCGCTTTTAATTAGCAATGATACCGGGCCCCGGCATTTTGGCGTCGCATTTGACAAACCGGTTATTGTTATAATGGGGCCTACAGACCCTCGATATACTGACTATAATCTTGATAAAACCGTTGTTATCCGGGAAGCTGTAGACTGTGCACCGTGCCATCTCAAGGAGTGCCCCAGCGACCACCGCTGTATGACGAGGATCACACCGGAGAAGGTTTTGGCGGCGGCACGGGATGTGATAGTAAAATATAATCTTGTAAAACAGTAGGGTTTAAGGATTCAAGGGTTTCAGTGGGTAAGTTTATGTTTTAACTTGAACCCTTGAACTTTTTAGCAGGTTGTTGAAAAAGTAATTTTTTTCCAGGCTGGTCAAAAACATCCGGATGCAAGGCGCGCGAAATCGTGAGGAATGAGGCGTA
>CAIYCZ010000280.1 GCA_903924805.1 uncultured delta proteobacterium
AATTTGAAAATGCAAACCGCAAACAGGCAAGAGATAGAAGAGGCAAAGAAGGCCGCCCTTGAAGTGCTGCTTCATAATAGCCACGGGCCTTACCATGGACTTCCACGGACTGCTGGCTGGGGATATCCGGAGCCGTATACAAGGGATTTGATGTTTTCCATTCTGGGAATTGCTGTTTCTGAGAATCAGAAGCTACTAGAGAGCATTCGGAGAGTATTGGAAACGCTGGCAAAAAATCAGACAGAACATGGTCATATCCCTTCGCTGGTGCACGACAAAGAGGACCGTGGATCAAGTGATACAACTCCTTTGTTTTTGCTGGGTGTTGGCATTTTCAGAAAAATAACGGGTGAGCATGATTTTCTTCAGGATGCTGTCCGTAAAGCCCTAACATGGATGGAGTATCAAAGCCCATCGGACCGTTACCTGGTTGCCCAGCAGCCAACAAGTGATTGGCGCGATGAACAATGGGTGACCGGATATGGTCTGTTTGTAAATTCCATTGTATATAGTTATCTCCGACTCCTGAATCAGCACGAAAGAGCAGATATGATGCGCAAAGAAATGGGGCGGTTTACTATCATAGGTGGAGTACAGCACCGTCATGTCCACGAAGGTCTTGTGGTAAAACATAAACCTTACTATGCTTTCTGGTCATATAAAATTTATAGTAGTGAACGGTTCGACCTGCTCGGTAACAGCGTTGCCATTCTTTCCGGAATTGCATCACACTCGCGGGCTGAGGAAATGGTTTCATGGATTGAAGAGGAGTGTGCGAGCATGATAAAAAGGGGTGAACTTGCTGTTGATCTACCCCCTAATTTTTTCCCCTATATTAAACCTGAAGATCCCGACTGGCTTGTGCGATATGAAACATATAACAAGCCGGGAGAATACCATAATGGAGGTATTTGGCCTTTTATATGCGGGTTTTATGTGGCAGCCTTAGTTGCTGCTAAGAAGTTTAGTATTGCAGAAGAAAAGCTCATTGCACTTACAAAGATTATAAAAAAAGCCAAAAGTAAGAATGTTGGTTTCGGTTTTAATGAGTGGCTAAAAGCCCAGAACGGCAAAGTCATGGGGCAGGATTGGCAAACATGGAGCGCTGCGCTTTACCTTTATGCCGTAAAATGTGTTGAAGAAAAAAGAACACCCTTTTTTGATGAGATAAGAAATTGACCATAATACGAGGGGAAGTATCCCTCTATTTTCTAGATGAACCCGATTTCTTTCTGCTTTGACCATGAATTTGCTGAGTTTTGGGTTATTACCAAATGAGTTTTATCGGATACTACGAGAAAGCGGCATCAGGAGATATTATCGGTATCCCTTCCGTCATTGCCTGGGCGATGATTAACCGGTCAAAGGGGTCACGATGATGGAACGGCAGGTCTATTATCTTGGTCAAGTGATTGTGGGCGATGGGCAACAGCTCGATATCGTTTTCTTCAATCTGCTGCGGAATGATCTGCTCATAAGGCTTTACAAGCGCCAATTTCCCGAGACTTACCTTGATGGCGACCTCCCATAAGCTGACCATACTCAAAACGATCCGGTTGTCTAAATCCATGATAACATTTTGAGCATGAACGCTCAATTTATCGCTGCCGCCGATAAACCATAAAAAGGCGCTTGTGTCGAGTAATGCCCGCATCACATGTATTCTTTGAAATCTTCAATCGTCGCGTCAAAATCATCCGACATTATAACGAGTCCTTCTGCACCCCCAAATTGCCGAGTTTTCTTGCCCGG
>CAIYCZ010000281.1 GCA_903924805.1 uncultured delta proteobacterium
ATCGCAGGGAAAAGTTACGCAGACATAAATGGGGCGGACTCTTTTGTTCCGGTGATCAGCCGGCAGTCTGAAACCTGGGCCGCTGAAGTGCACTGCTCGTGCGGCAGGGTTCTTGAAAAAGCGGGCCTCGCTGTGGTTGAGATGCGTGGCGGCACGGTGGAAGGTGGTTCAGCGGACATAACCTTGTTTCAGACTCTGGCGTGGCCGGTCAACCCCGCTATCCCCGGATTGATCATCATGGCCAGCACCAGCAGGCTCGAAGGCCAGAATGTCATGGTTACGGTTTATATTGATCTTATTATCCAGAATGGCACCCCAAATCAAAACGACAAGAATATGCTGATGGCAGCTCTCAAGGCTGTCTGCGACCGGCATGGGCAGAGCCTTGATGAATATCAGTCTTTTCTGGCCGGGCGCGGCATGCTTGGCGGCTGCGCTGCAGAGTGCGGCATACTCTATTTTTTTGAGGAAAGCGACGCAGCTCTGCTTGAGGAAATGATGCAGGAAGCGCTGAAGGTTTACCAGCAGATCATTAACAGCAACGCGAGCGCAACGCCTGCAGTAGATGATTTTGCAAAAATGCAGGATGCCCGTAAAAAAATTGTCGAGTGGATGCTGACGGAGGACTATGGCGTTAAAGTCGCACGGCAGAACAATATTCCTATTGAGGTCATGGAAGCGTACGGGTTTCCGCCTCCCGAGCATTCCTGACGCTGATAACTGAAACACATATAATTCTCAGGTGTTGTTTAACAGTAGTACATAAGGATTAGGCCATGATCATACGGGGAATTCTCGGGAGTCCGCGGCTTAAGGGCAAATGCAGCAAACTTCTCCAGGAAGTGTTAAACGGAGCAGAAAGCCAGGGAGCAAGCACTACTCGCATTGATCTTATCAAGTGCAATATAAAGCATTGCATGGGCTGCTGTAGGTGCATGACCACCGATCCGGAACTGGAAATAGGCAGGTGCCCGTTAAAAGATGATATGGCACAGCTCCTGGAACTGTACACAAAAGCAGATGGTTATGTGCTGGCAAGCCCGGTGTATGATGTATCCATATCATCTCTTATGAAGAAATTTCTTGAGCGGAAATTGCCCCTGTTCTACCGCCCTAAAGAGGCCTATGCCACGATCAGCGCTCCGAGAACCCCCTGCGCTTTCAAGAAAAAAACTGTCATGATAGTGACTGGAAACTGCGGAGATGAGTACCGCGAACTTATGGGTGACCCCTGCTTTGAAATGCTGGAAAGCCAGCTCATGGTTGAGCAGATCGAGACTATTGAAAAGCTGTATGTCGGCGGCGTTGAAAATATGACGGAAGAAACATTCAGGGAAAAGTTGCAGTATGCGCATCACCTGGGCGAAACACTCGTCAGGCGTATCATCGCAGAAGGGCAGTGATACAAAACGTTTTAACAGGGGAGAAAAATAATAATGAGTCTTGAAAAATACCGCTGGGATCTGGTGAACTGTGAGCGCTGCTCCATGTGCAAGTGGGTTCATCCGTGGAGTGTGCAGAGCAAGGACCGGGCACGCATTTGTCCTTCGATGCAGGAATATCTCTATGATGCCTATTCTGCCCAGGGGCGCTTTGATGTGGCACGGGCGCTTCTCGAGGGCGAGATAGAGCTTACGGACAAGGTACTGGAAGTGATTTATGCCTGCACCCTGTGCGGCGGCTGTGATGTGACCTGCAAGTTCACGCGCGACATGGAGCCGCTTGAAGTCCTGCACGAGCTGCGCAAATACGCGGTGGAGCAGGGCAAGGGGCCGCTGCCCGGCCACATGCCGGCGGTGGACAGCATCCGCAAAAACAGCAACCCCTGGCTCCAGCCCAAAACGCGGCGCGCACACTGGGCGCGGAACCTGAAGGTGAAAGACCTCAATAAAGAGAAAGCAGAGGTGCTCTACTTTGCCGGATGCACCTACTCCTACAATGCCAACCTGCAGAATGTGGCGCGGGCAACGCTGCGCATTATGCAGAGCGCGGGCGTTGATGTGGGCATCCTGGGCAACAATGAGGCCTGCTGTGCAAGCCCGGTATTAAAGGTAGGGATGGAAGAGATGTTCTTAGAGCATGCGCGCAGTAATGTCAAGCTGTTCAACGGGCTGGGGGTACAGCAGGTCATAACATCCTGCGCAGGCTGCTACGGAATTTTTCAGGGGCACTATCCGGGCGTGGAGAAGATGAATTATGAAGTGGTTCACAGCGTGCAGCTTCTGGATCAGCTTATCCGGGAGGGGAAACTGAAGTTCAAAAACAAGGTCCCGATGAAGGTTACCTGGCATGATCCCTGCCACCTGGGACGGGGCGGGGAAAAAGAGGATCTCTGGGAAGGGGAGCGCCTCAAGTGGGGACTTTCCGACCCACCCCGGCAGAGAAATTTCGGCTCAGGCGGGGTGTTTGATGCGCCGCGAAATATTCTCCAGGCCATACCGGGTATCGAGTTTATTGAGATGGAGCGGATACGGGAATTTTCCTGGTGCTGCGGCGCGGGGGGCGGCGTGAAATCAGCATTCCCCGAGTTTGCGCTGCACAGTGCTCAGGAGCGCATCGCCGAAGCCTCTGCAACAGGGGCTG
>CAIYCZ010000282.1 GCA_903924805.1 uncultured delta proteobacterium
ATAACCATATTGTTGTGGCGTTGAAAATCCCCCATGCGCCCTATAAACGCTGCACTAAAAAATTATGGGGAAAGTCCTGTTTTTTTTAGCGGGCTATCCTGAAGGATGCCGCACCCGGTGGCAGAGCATGCTCCCCTGACAGCCATGGCCAACACCACAACAAAATGATATTTGACTAAAGCCGTTTAAATTATTATAGAGTGGCAGTATGGCAAAGGGAAAAAGCGACACGTATCAGAACACGTTAATACGCTCACCTGAAAAAGCGGCTATCCTCGGTGCGCTGTGCCTGCTCCTGGCAGTCACCGCTGTTTCCTTTTATCCCTCGCTCAACAACGGTTTCCCGAACTGGGATGACGGCGCATATCTTATTGAAAACACGGCCATCAGAGACATCTCCTGGCAGTCTATTAAAAAAATATTCTCTTCTTTCTATGTGGCGTGCTATCTGCCGTTGACCATTCTCTCGTATGCACTGGAATACCACTTTTTCGGGTTAGATCCTTCTGTCTATCATACGACAAACCTCATCCTGCACCTGCTCAACTGCCTTCTTGTATTCTGGGTTATTTTTAAGCTGGGTTCAAGCGTCACCGTCTCCCTGGTAACAGCTGTTCTTTTCGGGATTCATCCCCTGCATGTAGAGTCAGTAGCCTGGGTCTCGGAGAGGAAAGATGTGCTCTCAACGGTTTTCTTCCTGGCTGCAGTGATCTCATATCTTTCCTATCAGAAGAGCCGCGCCATGACCTACTACTCTGCTTCACTTGCGTGTTTAGCGCTCTCTCTCCTGGCAAAAGCCATGGCTATCACCCTGCCCTTTGTGCTGCTGCTGTGTGACTACTATAATAATCGAAAATTTGACAGAAATGTTCTGACGGAGAAAATCCCCTTTTTTATGATTGCCGCCCTGTTCGGGGCTATTGCCATCTTTGCCCAGCACTCCTATGGCGGCGTCCGGCAGGGGCAGTCATCTAACGTCCTGTATAACATGGTGATTGCCGGGTACGGCCTGATATTCTACGTGATAAAAACGGCGCTTCCGGTGAAGCTTTCCTGCCTCTATCCGTATCCGGCAGGGGCACTGCTGCCGTACCGGTTCTATATCGGTGCGGCGCTTGCGGCCGTGTTTATGGCAGCAGTTATTGTTTACGGCAGGCATTCAAGAAAAGTGATCTTTGGCAGCCTGTTTTTTTTAATCACTCTATTACCGGTCCTGCAACTGGTGCCTATCGGACAGGCCATGGCTGCAGACCGCTATACCTATATACCCTCAATCGGTTTGTTCTATCTTACCGGAGAAGCGTTCGTGTGGCTCTACCGCAAAAAAGGAAGCTATGAGCGGGTAGTTAAAACAGTACTTCCCATAGCAGGAATAAGTATGGTAATACTACTTTCATTTTTAACCTGGAACCGGTGTCAGGTATGGAAGGATGGCATAACGCTGTGGAGTGATGTCCTGAAAAACTATCCCGATGAGCCGGTAGCATATAGTAACCGTGGCCTCGCCCTCTACAAAAAAGGCACCTATCACCAGGCACTAACTGACTTTTCACAGGCATTAAAAATTAGCCCCCGGTTTGTAGACGCCCGCAATAACCGTGGCATTGTCTACAAACAGCTGAAAGACTATAAGCGGGCACTTGCTGACTATACTGAGTCGCTACAGATTAACCCGCGGTATGTAAAAGCCTACAGCAACAGGGGCCTCGTTTATCACCATATGAGGGAATACGAAAAAGCACTTGTGGACTTCAATCAGGCACTCGCCATCGATCCGCAGTTTGCAATCGCCTATTATAACCGCGGAAATACCTATACATCTATCGGTGAAGATGACAAGGCTATTGCTGACTACCGGGAAGCACTGAAGATTGACCCCAATTATGCAGAGGCCTGCAACAACCGGGCAAATATCTTTCTAAAAAAGGGAACCTATGATAAAGCCATAGATGACTATAACCGGGCATTAAAAATCAACCCGCAGTTTGCAACCGCCCGTTTTAACCGGGCAGTCGCCTGGTATAAAAAGCGTGAATACGGCCGGGCATGGGAAGATGTAAAAGCATTAGAGGCATCAGGGGCAAGCGTCAACCCGGAATTTCTTAGACTCCTTACCAGTGCTTCTCCCGCAGGAGCTCAGCAATAACACATAGCCGGTTACATAAGCTATAAATATTCCTGATGCAGATAATAAATACGTTCACCAGATAAAAAGCCTTTTTGCAAAATTATGGATACGGTCAAAAGTTTTATGAGAGGGGAGACACCTATGAAAACAGGGGACATGAAAAAAGAACAATTACTAAAAGAACGGGAAAAACGGCTTAAGCAGATTGCACGGCTGAAACAATCAGCTGCCGGATACAAGAATGCCCTTGCGCTGCTGCAGCAGGAAAGGGATACCGCCCGGCAGTATCTTGATTTCGCTGGTGTCATTATTGTTGTCATTGATTCCGCGCAAAAGGTTGTCCTTATCAATAACCGGGGGGCAGAGATTTTAGGATATAGAAGGAAAGATATTATTGGCAAAAACTGGTTTGATACGTTTGTCGCTGAAAGGATGAGGGACAGCGTAAAAAAAGTTTTTACCCGGCTGATAACCGGAAAGATTAAGTCAGGCGAATATTATGAAAACGCGGTTCTGACTAAAAACGGAGGCGAGAAGATTATTGCCTGGCACAATAGCCTGTTGAAAGATAAAACCGGCAGAGTGTATGCGACGCTCAGCTCGGGTGACGATGTCACCGAACGGAAGCAGATGTATGATACGCTCAAGGGTAATGAGGAGCGATTCCGGACCATTGTTGAGAATATAGATGTCGGAATATACCGGATCGGGATCTATAAAAATAAGGACGGCCCGTATGGCCGACTGATTCAGGCAAACCAGGCACTTGCCCAGATGCTGGGATACACTTCCGTTAATGAATTTCTTAAAGCATCCATTTTAGACCACTACCAGGATCCCGAAGAACGAAAACGCTTTATAAAAGACCTGCTGAGCAGCGGCTCTGTCAAAGACCGGGAGCTGCACCTGCTGAAGTGCAACGGCGCAAGCCTGTGGGCTGCAATTACGGGGAACGCACAGTATGACGAAAGCGGTACTATCAAATGGATCGACGGGATAATCGAGGACATCAGCGACCGCAAGATGATGGAAGAGGAGCTGCGGGCGCTATCGCTCATTGATGAGCTCACCGACCTCTATAACCGCCGCGGATTTCTTACCCTTGCAGAACAGCAGCTCAGGATCGCCGACCGCAGCAAAAGGCAGCAGTCTCTTTTATTTGCAGACCTTGACAACCTGAAGTGGATTAATGACACACTGGGGCATAAGGAAGGCGATCAGGCATTAATAGATACCGCCCATATCCTCAGAGAAACATTTCGCAAGTCAGACATTATTGCCCGCATCGGCGGGGATGAATTTGTACTCCTGGCAATTGATACTCCCAGCACATATACCAAACTTCTTTCCAGCCGGCTGCAGCAGGCTGTACATGCGCACAACCAGGCGGCAAACCGCCCGTTCACCCTTTCAATCAGCCTGGGTATAACGCACTATCATCCCGGGCAATCCCGTTCTGTTGATGAACTCATCGCAGAGGCAGATGAATTGATGTACCAACAGAAAGCACAAAAACAGAACAGGGGGAAAGGGAAATAGCCGCGCTATGCACCCGCGTCTTCTCCCTGCATATCATGATACAATGCAAACAGTTTCCTGAAGGATGGCGTAAATGCGGCTGCCTCGCGTGACATCCATTGTGCAATTTCAGATAGCGGGTAAAAATCACCCGCTTCAATCTCTTCAGCACACGGAGTAACTGCACTGTCTGAGGCAGCTGCATAGAATAATACAAATTCCCATCCGGTTCCCTGGGATGCGGGCAGGTCAGCTATCTTTTTCAAGGGCGATTCAATCCCGAGTTCCTCTTTGAGCTCCCGGGCGGCTGCCTCAATATAGCTTTCACCGGGGCTGACATGCCCTGCAGCAGAAGAATCATAGCATCCGGGAAACTCGTCTTTTCTCGCAGACCGCTTCTGCAGAAACAGCTCACCTTTAGAGTTAAAAAGAAATACATGGACTGAGCGGTGCATTAAATGTCTGCGGTGAATCTCTGTCCTTACTGCAGTTCCTATGACCGTATTGTGCTCGTCAACAATCTCCAGTAGCTCTTCCGTCATTCTCTCTACCTCAGCTTCCATGCTTGTTACACTTGAATCCTAGAACCCTGGAACTCTGGAACTCTGGAACTCTGGAACCCTTGAACCCTGGAACCCTATCTTTATTCTTCATGAAA
>CAIYCZ010000283.1 GCA_903924805.1 uncultured delta proteobacterium
AGTCATATCAGTCGCATTAATACAAAATGAGTCAACACCGCTTTTCAGGCATAAATCAACCATCCGCGGCGACAACACCGCTGCTTGAAAAAGGAGTCCTTCCTGATGAGCAAAATAAACCAGTTCCCGTATCTGCTGCTCGGAAAGCTCACGCGACTTATACAATGTATAACCAGGATCTTTCGTGATATAAAGATCCTTGGCCCAAAAAAGCTGGAATTCAATCCCATCAGCTCCTGCAGCCGCAGCGATTCTGCACATGTCCTTTGCGAGATCAAAATTTCCCTGATTCGCTTGTCCTTCTTCGGCAAACATCAGAGGTGGGTATCCTTCTCCGATAGCGTGGTTTCCAATTTTCATTACCATGAGATGTCCTTCATTTTTGATTTACCCATGCTGAATGCCTTTATTATGAATCAGCTCCAGAACTTTGATACCTGAGTCAATGTCCAAAGCAAAATGTGTTGTTTTCTTAGATACTATTTCAAAAAAACTTTTCAGTTCATTGAGGTATGCGTCATTGCCAGAATATTTCAGTATCTTTACCTCCGGCGTAAGATCATATCCCACACCGTCCTCGAGTATCCTGAAGAGATCCGGGTTTGTAGAAGTGGCAGCGTCTATGGTCGGATCATAACGCTTTGCATGTGCATCCCAAAAAGACATCTGTTTACGGTTGAAATCGATTTCAACATATCCATACTCGGCATTAATCCGGAGTTGACGCCTCGGTAATCGAGACAAAAAATCCTCAATGATGGTAATGATAACGCCAGAAGATGCTTTGAGTATACAGACTGCAGCATCGTCAACGTTGATATCAAGATTGCTCTGTTTCATGCGAACCCTGGTAATTAAATCGACCTCACCAAAAAACCACCGAACAATATCAAAAAAATGACTCATGCTGGTAAACATAACGCCCCCACCCAATTCTTTTTTTCCAGCATATTCGGTACGGTAGTCTTCCCTGATGTGCCAGTCCGGCAGGTACCAACCACCAGCAAATTCCGCGCTGTATATTTTACCCAAAGACCAATCATCCAGCATATGCCGAACGGCAATCCATTCATCCCGAAACCGATAGGTATGGGCCATCATTAAAATTACATTACGTTCCCTGACTATACGTTCTAGATGCAGTGCCTCATCCAGACTCAGGCAGAGAGGTTTTTCCATCAGAACAGGGATACAGTGCTCCACAAGCGCTTTCGCTGGCTCAAAATGGAAGTTACTTGGCGTCGCAACAACAGCAGTATCTGCACCAGATTTATCAATAGCCGTCTGGAAGTCGGTATAGTAGTCAGTAATACCAAGCGGTGCGCCGACGTCGCGCATACGCTGTATGTTGAGATCACACAAAATAACCTCGGCTCCCAAATTGACGGCATTCCGTGCATGGCGCCGCCCTATGGAACCGCATCCAATGACTAAAAACTTTAGTTTGAAATTCATGTTAGTCTTGTAAACCCCTGACTCGCTGGTTCACCTTTCAGCATGATATCGAGGGTCTCTTTTTGTTTTGCCGTAAAAACCTCGTAGAAGGCTTCATCAACCGCTCTCAGATAGGAAATAACATGTTCATCTTGGTGAGCATACATGGCATAGAAAAGCGTTGAAGCGAGAAATCCCCGTTCGAGCATTAACTGAACAAAATAAGCCTTTATGGCCATGGGGTTGTCCCCATTAAATGAAAAATGGCTGAGAGGCGGGATTCCGCCTATGTCAATGACCAAACCATTTTTATCAGCACAATCCTGCCATCCTCGTTGAATTTTGATTCCAATGTCCATCAAATGTTTGCCAGCATTAACCTTTTGATGCTTTTTGATAGTTGCAATACCGGCAGTTGGTCCTATTCTTTCTGTCCAGTAAGTGCTACTGATAAAAGTGCTCTGGGCAGCATCCATAACCTCACCCTTACCAATGATTGCAGCAATGGGATAACCATTGCCAAGTGCCTTTGAAAAAACGGCCATATCGGGTTTAATACCCAAGACAAGGTGCGCGCCTCCGCTGTTTATCCTGAATCCGGCAGAAATCTCATCAATGATCAAAACAGCTTTGATCTCATCTGCAATCGCACGCACGCGGTCAAAAAAACCGGGCAGGGGTTGCTCACTCCTTATTGGCTCCATCACAATAGCTGCTAAGCTCTTTCCCTCCCTCTCCACAATAGCTTCGAGTTCCTCAATCCTGTTATAGCGAAAGGGAAGCGACGTCCCTTCCAACCCTTTTGGAACGCCCTTCGGGCTGAGGCCTGGAAGTAAATGCTCACCCAACGCGTTTTCCGTACCCAAATTTGCAGATAAGTACCAATCATGCCAGCCATG
>CAIYCZ010000284.1 GCA_903924805.1 uncultured delta proteobacterium
TGGATGTCAGAGGCCCTGGCTACATAGGTGGTATAAAGGAAAAAGATGAGTACCGTAATAATAATAGGAGCAGGGATAGCAGGACTGTCTGCGGCGTACCGGCTGATTGAGAATGGGTGCACTGATATCGTGGTTCTTGAAAAAAGCGATGTTATCGGCGGCCTCAGCAGCAGTTTTACCTATAATGGTTTAATTTTTGATCTGGGGCCCCACCAAATACATACTGAAGATCAGCGGGTTATTGGCTTTTTGCACGAAATACTGAAAGACGATTTGATAATAGCACAGAAAAAAGCCAGTCACTGGTTTTTGGGAAAATATTTAAATTACCCCTTAGGGATCGGTGAAATTTTGTTCGGGCTGCCCCTCAAAGTATCACTGGGATGCTTTTTAGATTTCTGTAAGCAGACATTTATAAATATTTTTGTAAAAAAAGAGAATGATTCGTTTGAATCGTGGGTTATCAGCCACTTTGGCAAGAAGATGTATGACATCTACTTTGGGCCCTACACCCAGAAAGTATGGGGAAAGCCGCCTGCCCAGCTGGCTGCAATCTGCGCACAGGAACGCATTGCGGTCCAGAATTTGTTTGATGTGCTGATGGGCGCAGTGACAACAAAGATGCTTAAATTCCGCAATCATTACCACCTGCCGCACTCTCCGTATCAGAAGGTCTTCTATTATCCAAAATACGGCATCGGGCAGTTGGCAAAGCTTATGGCTGATTATGTTACCCGGAAAGGGGGAAAGATTGTCCTGCAGGCAGAGGTGGTAAAAATAGTTAACGATGCTTCCGGCTTCAGCGTCTATTCTCAAACCGGTGAATGTTTTAATGGTCAGCGGGTGATTTCGACGATGCCAATACACGAGTTGCAGGAAATGCTGGTAAACAATTCTAATCTTCAGGAGAAAAACCCAAAAGGAAAGCTGGAATTCAGATCAGTGATTTTTATGTTTTTGGAGATTAACCGGCCAGCCGTGACCGACAATCACTGGATTTACTTTCCCGACAGGGAGTGCATTTTCCAGAGGACGAGTGAATTTAAGAATTTCAGCCCGGTCATGTGTCCTGAGGATAGAACAGGGGTGTGCATTGAAATTCCCTGTGATTATAAAGACAATCTGTGGGATATGAGTAATGATGAGCTGTATGAAGAAGTGATAGAACAGGCGGGAAAAGAGAACTATTTAAAAAGGGAGTGGGTGGACAACTACCACGTGGTTAGGGAAAGATATGCTTACCCAACCTATGATTTGTCATACGCTGAGAATTTAGCAAAAATCCGGGACTATATTGACAGCTTCAATGGTCTCTACAGCATAGGCAGACAGGGTGCATTCAAATATATAAATATTGATGAAGTCATGATGATGGGTTTCGAAGCAGCACAGAAGATCGGGCGCTGCTCTTAGACTGAACAACGATATTCTGGAACCGCACCGCAGGCCGTAATTACGGCCTGCGGCATAACACCTGATACTGGGCTCCGAATGGCAGTCGCGCCAAAAATGGCTCAAAAACCCGAAA
>CAIYCZ010000285.1 GCA_903924805.1 uncultured delta proteobacterium
CGCTATATCAGCAACCCGCTGTTTGCCACAACAAACAGTATCTACTCGCTCTGGCTTGCCAGGGAAGAGGCAAGAGAAGCTTTTTTAGTGATGAATTCCGATGTGGTATGTCACCCGCAGGTGCTTGCCAATCTTTTGCATTCTCCTCATCCTGATGCGCTTGCCATCTCGTTTCATGAGCACCTGGGGGACGAGGAGATGAAAGTCAAAGTCCGGGATAGTAGAATATGTGATATCAGTAAAGACCTGGACCCTGCGGAAGCGCAGGGGGAAAATGTCGGCATTGTAAAATTTTCCGCTTCGGGCTCACAGGTTCTCTTCAAAAAAATCGAAGAACTGGTGGGCCAGGGTGTCGTTACTGCGTGGCTTCCGCTGGCATTTCAAAAAATCTGCTCGTATCATACGCTCTATGCGGTAAGCACTGACGGGCTGCCCTGGACAGAGATAGACTTCCCGGAAGACCTTGAGAAGGCCCGAAACGAGATATATCCAAAAATCCGCTCCAGCATAGAATAATTGTAGCCACTGATTAACACTGAAGGGACTGAACTTCTTTATAAACTTTGACAGTGTATAAACTTTCTATTTATTATGCGGGTAATTTCTCCACATAAAAAGCAGATAACATTATTCAGTTCAGTGAGTTTCAGTGCAATTCTGTGGCTGTTATGAATTTTTTAACCTCCAAATAAACGACATGAAAAGAATTTTATTCTGCGCCTCCACGCCACTCAGTTATGCCATGTTCAAACCCATCCACCGGAAACTCAAAGAGGATGGGAGAACCGAAGTATGGTTCACTGCCAACCATGGTGCTGGCGAGTTGTACCGGACGGTGGGGCTGAAAGGCGAAAAAATAATCGGCAAATACCGCTCCATGCTCATGCGCTTTGACCTGTGCATCTGCCCGAGTTTTTTTTACAAGAGAAAAAATGCGCCGGTGAAGGTGCAGATATTCCATGGCTGCTCCCTTAAAAACCGCGCCATTCACCAAGAGGCCCTCGCGTATGACAAGCTGTTTCTGGTAGGGCCATATATGAAACAGAAATTTATCGATACGTGGAATCTATCTGAGGATGACCGGCGTTTTGAAGAGATCGGCATGCCCAAGCTTGATGCATTTTTTGACGGTTCGCTCAACAAGGATGAGATTTGCGGAAAGCTTGGTCTGGATAAAAAACTGCCAACGGTTATCTACGCGCCAACGCGCCCCACACCGACCAGCTCATCTCTCTCCATGTGCGGCACCGAGATTATTTCTGCCATAGCGCAGATGCCGGTTAATTTTCTCGTAAAGCTGCATGACCGCTCATTCAGGCAGTGGCGGCCAAAAATGAAGCAGGACTGGGTGCAGTGGCTGAAGCAGTATGAGGGACACGAGCGGGTCAGGGTCATACATGACTATGATGTGGTGCCGTATCTGTTCGCAAGCGACCTGCTGGTGAGCGACATCAGTTCGGTGGTCAACGAGTTTTCCCTGCTCAACCGGCCCATAGTGCTGTTTGATGTGCCCCGGCTCATTGCCTTTCATAAAAAACTGGAAAAAAAGCGCGGGCTTGAATCATCCGACCTTGAGGAATGGGGACAGGATGTGGGGGCTGTGGTGCAGAAACCGCAGGAGTTGCAACAAACAATCGAATACTCACTTGGCCATCCTGAAGAAAAGCAAGAGGTGAGGCAGGAATTTGCCCGGCGGTTCTTTTTTAATCCCGGCAAGGCAACAGAGAAGGCAGTGAAAAAGATTTATGAACTGCTGGGATTAGAACTCCCTCGCTAATTAAATCCTGAATCGCTAAGCAAAACTAGTATGATGTCCCCATATTACGCCCGATTTCTATCCCCGATTTCTATCCTTTAGCAGGGGTAATTATCGCAATCTGTTTTTTAATTATCTGCCATTCGCTTTCTTCAACGGGGAAATTTGTCCCACGTGGGATTTTAAAAATACTAAAATTTTTTAGTTCTTCTAATTTTTTAAGTTCGCTACGGAATACA
>CAIYCZ010000286.1 GCA_903924805.1 uncultured delta proteobacterium
CGGCATTCTGGACCGCCTGGTTGACAGGGATATTGTGGAAAGGGAAAACAGCCGGGAGGACAGGAGGGTTGTAGTCTGCCGTTTATCAGCCCTGGGGCACGAGCTTACGGACAGGCTCTACAGCTCCGGCCGCGAGCGTGCCCGTGACCTCCTGCAGGGGTTGACCCAAGCTCAATTGAATAAACTTGATGAGGCGTTGGCCTCACTTTCGAGAGAAAGCGCTGTGAAGGAGAAAAAATGAACATAGTTGTCACCGGTGCAACCGGTCATATCGGTAACGTACTCGTTAGGGAACTGCTGGCCAAAGGTGAAAACGTCAGGGCGCTGGTCCCACCGTTCGAGAATGACCTGCCGATCCGCGGCCTTAACGTAGATGTTGTAGCTGCTGATGTCTGCGATGCGGCCTCACTGAATTCAGCCTTTGAGGGTGCGGATGCCGTTTATCACCTTGCCGGGATCATAGCCATCATACCGGGCAAGGACGAACTGCTGCGCAGGGTAAACGTTGAAGGAACTCGCAACGTGGTTGATGCTTGCCTGGCTGCCGGCGTCGGCAGGCTGGTTTATACCAGCTCTATCCATGCTATACAGGAGCCGCCCGAGGGCATTGTCATTAATGAGACCTTCCCCGTGGATCCCGACAATGTGATCGGCCCTTACGCCAGGAGTAAGGCACAGGCGACCCTGGAGGTGAGGAAGGGGATGGAGCGCGGATTGAACGCGGTCATCGTGCATCCTACCGGGGTGATAGGCCCCTTCGATTTCAGGATATCGGAGATGGGACAGCTCGTGCTTGATTTCATCAGAGGCAAGCTTAAAGCCTACCTGGATGGGGCTTATGATTTCGCTGATGTGCGCGATGTGGCGCACGGGATGACGCTGGCCTGCAGCAAAGGGCGCGCAGGTGAAAGCTATATCCTCTCGGGAGAAAGGGTCAGCATCAAACAGATTATGGAGCTTCTGGAAGAAACCAGCGGCATCAAAGCGCCTAAGTTCAAGGTGCCCGCCTGGTTAGCCCACACCGCTGGCAAATTAGCTCCTATCTATTACCGGATTGCCAGAAGCAAGCCGCTTTTCACCGATTACTCGGTGGACGTTCTGCGCAGTAATTCTAGGGTGACCTCGGAGAAGGCACGAGTGGAGCTCGGCTACAAACCCCGTTCAGTGCATGAATCAATCTGCGATTCCGTGGCCTGGTTCTTGCAGAATCTGACGCCCGCGCAACTGGCGCCGGCTGTCAGGCGCATACAAAGTGGTGACGTGGCCACTTCCCGTTAATTAAGGCACAAAGGGTTTTGTAACTCGAACAAGGGGGGTATTCTCGGCTGCTAGCGGCGTCAGTCAGGGTGTGATATCAATCAGAATTAAAACCTACCGGTGTTGTTGATACCCGTCTGTCATTGGTGTATATTATTCAGCGGTCTGCGATTATGCGCACAGGTAGTGCTGCTCTAAGGAGGCGAGATGGTTGAAGATTATGCTGAGAAAAGTTTCTGGCTGGGCAACTCCGGCGTTTACAAGGAAAGCCCGCCCCTGGATAAAGACCTCAAATGCGATGTGGCCGTAGTAGGGGGAGGATTTGCCGGCATAGCAACCGCATATTACCTGAAAAAAGTTCAGCCCTCACTGAGGGTCGCTGTGCTGGAGGGATGGGTTATCGGGTGGGGC
>CAIYCZ010000287.1 GCA_903924805.1 uncultured delta proteobacterium
GTAACCATAACCGGGTGCCTTTTTTCGGTACTATACAGGGGCTGTTTAATTATTTTTTTTCGCTTCCAGGATATTTGCCGGTCCAGCAGTAGAGGCACAGCTTCTCTCTGGGAAGTCCTATGGCATTCACCATATCATCAACGGTCTGATACCTGAGCGTGGTGACGTCTAAATCGCGGGCAACCTGGTCCACCATCTGCTGGTATTTCTCTGACTTGTCGTCTATGTATTCCCGGACATTCTTTACATCGGGACCCTCCAGGACTTGAATCGCCTTCCACGCGGCAAGCTCCTGGATGCTGCGGGTCGATAGATTAAACCGGCAGGGGAACATCAAAGGCGGGCAGGAGGCCCGTATGTGAACTTCCTTTGCACCGCAGTCCCAGAGCTTTTTTATAGTGTAGTTTTTAAGCTGGGTGCCGCGCACAATGGAATCCTCGCACGCCACAATCCGCTTACCCTCTATGATCTCTCTAATAGGGATGAGCTTCATCTTGGCAATTAAATCACGCGTGTCCTGCGATGGCGGGGTGTAGCTTCGCCCGTAGCCGGGAGTATATTTTACCAGCGGGCGCCTGAAGGGCTTCCCTGATTCCATCGCATAGCCAATGGCATGCGAGGTCCCCGAATCGGGTATCCCTGACACGATATCAATCTCAATGTCCTTGTCCCGCTGCGCCAGCGCTGCACCGCAGCGCTCTCTCACCACTTCAACATTTATTCCCTCATAGTTTGATGCGGGAAACCCGGTATAAATCCACAGGAACGTGCAGATCTGCTGCTTATCACTGCCCGGTCTGCGCTGTATCATGCCGTCTTCATTGATGAGAATGATTTCTCCCGGCTCAAGATATTTTGCTATGGTGAAATCATTATTTATTAAAGCAATTGTTTCAGAGGTGACAGCCCAGGCATCGTCCCGCCTGCCGACAACCAGCGGTGTGTAACCTAACCGGTCCCGGGCGGCATAAATCCCATCCCGGTGCAGCAGCAAAAGCGAGCACGAGCCGGCTATGGCGTCAAACATTTTTTCTATGCCATCTATTAAATCACTGCCCTGGCTGATAAGCTTTGCTATCAGCTCCGTTACATTAGCTGCCCCCTTGCTCACTTCGCTGAAGGTAATGCCCTTTTGCATCAGCCCTGAGGCAAGCTGGTCAGCATTTTCTATTAACCCGTCGGTTGCAATGCAAAATGGTCCAAACCGTGAATTCTGGTAAATGGGCTGTTCATCAAAGGCGCTGATAACACCGATGCCTTTGTTACCCTGCATGTGTTTGTAATCCTCGTAAAATTTTGCCTTGAACTGGCTCTGGCTGATATTGTGTATCTGGCGGACAAACTTTTCTCCGAGCACTGCCATACCGCCATACTCAGTGCCCAGGTGCGAGTGATAGTCAGTTCCGTAAAACAGCGTCTGCAGGCAGTCGCCTTTAGAGACAACACCAAAAACTCCGCTCATTGCGTATCCTCCATGAATTTTTAAATAGAGATTTACATACAGTGTGGAAACATATCAGACGGCACATAAAAATCAATTGATTTTATGGCTATACTCCTATAAATTTTTAAATTTCAGCGCGCACAGAGAGATTTCCCGGATTCTTTGTGCATAATATCTTAACTCTTAAGGTAGAGCGTGTCATTTGAAGAATTCAAGTATGATTCACAACTCAAGTAAATTACCCGAAAAATGTTATACCTGTGCCCAAAATAATGGTGCTGCTGCACATAAGAAATGCAAACTCTGTCAGGACTTAGGCTTTGCAGAGTCAATCTTGTGTCATCTAAATTGGAGTGTTCAGGATCAGGGCGACTTTGTCTGCTATGCCTTCAGGCAAAAGCTTGCTGTAGTAGGAAAATCGGCAGCTAAAGCAGCAAGTAAAGATGTTGCCACGGCAGATAGTTGTCGTTCTGCAGAGATTAAGAGGCTGGTTGATTCGGATAAATTCAAATATAAGAAAGCTTTAGCTGTTCAAAGGCTGAACCGTGATCCGGATGAGATATATCTCGATCTTAAATACCATTTTGTCTGGAATGTGTTGTATCGCCGACCTGTTTTTGAAAAAAGTGTTGATTGCTTCGATTTCATAAGTGACTTGTTTTTAAAATACGGTGACATGGTTGGAGGATATGCGCAACTCCTGTGGCTGGCGCCCGATCATGTTCATTTATATGTTGACACCGATGGCAGGGAGTCAGTTGATAAAATAATCAGAAAGCTCAAGTCTCATTCAGGGAAATCCCTTCTGGGCAAATTCCCTAACCTCCAAGAGAAAATCGGGATTAGTAAGAAATTCTGGGACGAAGCCTATTTTACTGAGACCATAGGATGATTCGAGGAAACTTATGTATTCTTCTCTATCCCAAGTTCTTTCCTGAGCCAGGCTGTGTCATAGGCAGATTGTCCTGCTTCTCTTTTTTTCTCCTCGGTGTACTCCATCATTCTGAGCAGA
>CAIYCZ010000288.1 GCA_903924805.1 uncultured delta proteobacterium
CTGCTTTTTAACCTCACTGTGGGGTCATACTGCAGCCCCTGGTCTTTAGAGACCCCAGAAAACCTTCGGTACCATGACCATGTCCAATCATGTGGGTTCACAAACCTTATGGCTCTGTGGGAAGAGGAAGAGGGTCGTGTCTACACTGTTGACAGAGCGTAATTATGATAATCATGGGTCAGGCAATAGTAATAAAGTATTGACAGGAGATAGAGTGTCAGTTGCCGAGCACGTGCCATTAAAAAATGATTGAAACTAAAGTCGTGTCTCGTGGCTCATGACCAGTCGCTGTCGCTGCCCGTGCAGGAGCCTGGATTGAAGCTGTGAGTTGAGAGGAATTAAGGAGTATGCTAAAAAATTCTAAAATAAGGTGCATACGGCTTTTTAATTTGTTATTATCAGTCTATGAACAAAATCAAAATATCCAGAATATCCCGGGATGTTTATTCGCAAAAGGGATTTGACGAGCACGGCTGCATAGGCTGCCAGTGTAAAGATATGTGCTGTAGAGAAGGTGCGGATGTGGATAAAGAAGCATATGATCTGATACTGAAGCATAAAGACAGGATTGAGCGTATCAGCAATATAAAATTCGAAGATTTTTTTGAACATACATGGTCTGGTGATACAGATTTCTTAGGTGGCAATTCCATAAGAAGCAAAGTTGGAACATCAGGATACTGTGTTTTTCGAATTCAAGACAATAAAGGATGTGTCTTATTTAAACTGGTAATGGAAGATGGGGTGTCAAGAAGGATCATTCCGTCTATATGCAGACTGTTTCCCGTAACCTGGGACAATGAGACATTAGCGTATTATGAGAGAAAACATATTCCTTCCACGTGCAATTGCCTGGAGTTCAGCAATACGACTGAACGAAGCATTTTTGAAACGCAGCAGGAAGCAATTGAAGATATTTTTGACATACGTTCATAAAAAGTTTTGAATCCCTAAACCCCCATCCCGAACCCCAGGGTATATGCCAGTCTATCAACTTATAGATGAATTAGTGTTCCCACCGCCCGAGGATGCAGATCCGGATGGCCTGCTTGCTGTTGGCGGGGATTTGAGCGTCAAGCGTCTGCTGCTTGCCTACCAGGCGGGTATTTTCCCGTGGTATACTGAGGAGACGCCGATTTTATGGTGGTCGCCTGACCCGCGCCTGATTCTTGAGCCAAAAGACCTGAAGGTTTCAGGGAGCCTTCAGCGGATTGTAAAAAAGAATGTTTTCAAGGTTACCATGGATCAGGCATTTGCTGATGTTATCAAAGGATGCGCACAGACTGAAAGGCCGGGACAGGAGGGCACGTGGATTGTGGATGAGATGATTGCGGCCTACTGCGATCTGCACGAAGCCGGCTTTGCTCACTCGGTGGAGAGCTGGCAGGATGGAAATCTGGTCGGAGGATTGTACGGGATATCCATCGGAAGCGCCTTTTTCGGTGAATCAATGTTTTCCAGAGTCAACGATGCTTCAAAGGTTGCGTTTGTGCACCTTGCGTTACTTCTACAATCATGGCATTTTACCCTCATCGACTGCCAGGTTACTACAAAGCATTTACTTAAGTTTGGTGCCCGCGAAATTCCCCGCTCAGAGTTTTTGGAAAGACTCAAAAAAGCGCTTCGCTTTAAAACCCGCAGCGGCAGATGGAATAGTACAGAGGACAGATAACAGAGACCAGACAAGAGATGAAAGTCAACAGACAATGACGTCTTGCAGTCTGTCATCTGTCCTCTGTTGTCTGACCAGCTATTTCCACGCTATGAGCAGGGTTATATTAGGTAGCTTGATGGCATCAATTGCCCGCTGATCAAAAACGTGCTGGTTGGGAAAGTATTCATCAAGCAGCGGCTTAATATCTTTATAGAAAAACGGCTTGGCTCCAATCTTCTGAAATACCTCATCATAGGCATACAGGGCTCCGGTGTAGTTGAACCAGTCCCCCAGCACCAGGATGTCAGCAACCTGTGATATGTTTTTGATTGCAGAGACATTGGCATAGTTGAGGGTATAGCGCTCATACAGCAGGGCCGGGGGCTTTATCGCTGCTCGCAGATCCTCTGGCGGCGGCGCGGTGATATTCCAGAGAAGCGACTGAAGCGGTGCCTGCGGGTATTCACTTCTCAGCTTTTCAATATTTTCCAGGATAACGGGCTGAGCGTCAGTAGTAACGATCGGCTTTGAAATATTCATATGCGCCATCTGGTTGAGCATGATTCTGGTCAGGTTTGCCTTTCCTGCCCCGATCTCAAGGAGGGTGCTGACACCGGCAGCATCTGCCAGGCGCAGGGCAATCTTTGTTATCGTATCGCCAAAGAAAGTATAGAACGATCCCTGGGCAAGCTCGCCAAAAAGCCCGGTAAGGGCCGGATTGTTCCAGTCAAACTTCCCCAGGTCTTCCATTTCTACAATCACTTTCATGATTTTAAATTCCGTGCGAAACGCCTCGGGGATTTCTTCTTCGCTCACTTTTTCCCGGTCAGCAACTCTCTGTGAAGCCTTTGCCCACACCTCCCAGTCGCCAAAATGGTCTACTAAGTAGTCAACATAGGTCTGTTCCAGGTCAGAACAGGTATCTTTAATCAGAGCGTTGGTAAGCGGCATATATTCCTCCCAGCAGTATTGGTTTTAAGGTGAAAAGGTGAAGAGATAAAGCAGCTTTAACCTCTTAGCCTTTTTGCCTATTGGCCTGTTAGCCTACTTCATAAATTTCTTAGCTGACGGGCACAGGTGTTTTATGGGGCATTCAGGGCATTTTGGTTTCCGGGCCTGGCAGATTGCCCGGCCGTGATTCACCAGCAGATAATTAAAGTGAATCCAGTCCTTTTTCGGGACTAGTGCCATGAGGTCTTTTTCGATTTTCTCAGGGGACTGTTGAGAGCTCAGACCAAGCCGCTCGGCAAGCCGTTTCACATGGGTATCAACAGCAATGCCTGC
>CAIYCZ010000289.1 GCA_903924805.1 uncultured delta proteobacterium
ACTTCCTTCATCCGAAAGGGACTTCTTATCAAAAAATAAAATTAAAAACTGGGCGATACTATCCAAAGGCAAGGAGCATATATGACCGAAACAAAACAGGATCGCATTAAATTTAAGTATGTTATTCCTGAGGATCTGCGCGATTACTATGTGAACGGCATGTGGGGCGGAGTAACTCCAAGAGGAGAAATTCACATGCAGTTTTATAATGAGCGGCACCCAATTCCAAAATCAATTACTCACAAAATAAACAACGATACAATCCTTGGTGAAGTTCTTGAGCACGATAAAGGCGGTGACGTTGTAAGGGCCGTTCAGACATCGGTGGTCATGGATTTAAGCACAGCCATTGCAATCAGAGACTGGCTTAATGAAAAAATAGATATTTTGCAAAAACAGTCTACAGGTGGTACGGTACAATGACAACAACAAATTATAGATTGCCTTATGAAGGGGTGTTCAGCAATATTGAGAAAAAAACGAGCGCCGTAAGATCTCAAGTAAATTCTACTCCGCTTATTTTAAAACAAAGCTGGGCAGATCAGCCAACAAACACGGCGTTTGTAATTTTTAATAATCCCGAACTGTTCGTTAGAGTCAACGCATTAGAAAAAGAAGTTAAGGAGCTAAAAGCCATGTTGCACATAGATAGCCACAGCCATGAAGTTCCTTTACCTGTTGTTGACATATCTCTTGATGAAGCTAAAAATTCAATTGCTGCTTTTTTCAGAGAAAACGACGGCAGGGAAATATCCTTCGGCGATATTATAGATGCGCTTAATATTCCTCTTCCGACGATTGTAGAGGCATGTGATGAGTTGGAAAAGGAGGGCAAGATTGCCGGAGTCAATTAGAAAAAAAGAGCACTCAGTACGTTACAACCCAGGCGATGCTTTGTCAGGTGATCAAATTCTTATTGAATGCCGCAAACAAAGAAGATGGCAAACAGTGCGCGGGTCAGAACAGCACCATTATTTTTCTACAATAGCTGAAATGAACGCATATGCTGTCATCTCAAAAAAATTTAAAAATCTCCAGAAATAAGATGATCATTATCGATGTGGTAATCTGGGGACCTTGCTGGCTGTAATTGATGTGAGGGTGCTAAGGGGACGCCCGTTTTCCAGCACCCGCAGGGACGTGGTTAATTACTTAATGCATACTGACCTGACTTGTTTGAAGTCAGTATGGCCGCCAAGAACTTTTTCAATGCCATCCTGGAGCAGCGTATGCATGCCTTGCTCCATTGCCAGATGGCGTATTTCTTCCACCCGGGCTTTCCTCTGGATAACCTCTTTAATCTCATCAGTAGCTGGCAGAAGCTCATGTATGCCCATTCTGCCCTTATAGCCCATATTATTGCACTGTGAGCAACCCACGGGACGATAAAGCATAAATTTGTCGTGGTATATAATATGCGGCAAATTCTTTTCCCACCACGCTTTGCCATACGCCTCACGCAATGCAAGAAATTCTTTTTCTTCCGGATGATACGGCTCTTTGCATTCCTTGCACAGGGTGCGGACCAGGCGCTGGGCAAGGATACCAAGCAATGCGTCTGCGAAGTTGAAAGGATCCATCCCCATATCCAGCAGTCGGATGACGGTCTCTGATGCGCTGTTAGTATGCATAGTGCTTAAAACCAGGTGCCCGGTAAGCGATGCTTCAATCCCGGTGCTTGCTGTCTCCCGGTCCCGCATTTCACCAACCATAATAACATCAGGGTCTGCCCTGAGAAAAGCCCGCATAGCCGAAGCAAAGGTCAAACCAATTTTGGGCTGCACCTGCACCTGGCGTAAACCACTCTGGGTAATTTCAACAGGATCCTCAGCAGTCCATATTTTCCGTTCCGTGGTATTTATGTGTTTTAAGGCCGAATGCAGCGTGGTGGTCTTGCCGGAGCCTGTGGGCCCCACACACAGGAAGATACCATAGGGCTTCTGGATCAGATCCTTAAGCTGTAGAACATTTTTTTCAGAGAATCCCATCTGCTCCAGAGGCACCGTGTTGATCGACAGGATACGAATTATCACGTCCTCATGTCCTCCCTGCGTAGGGATGACAGCTACACGGAATTCAATGGTCCGATCAAGCATTGCAAGTTTTATTTTTCCATCCTGAGGCTTGCGCCTCTCCGTAATATCCAGTTGTGACATAATCTTAAAGCGGGAGACCAGTGGCCGCGTATAATGCCCGGGAACGGTAAGGTATTTCTGGCAAACACCGTCAATGCGGATGCGTATATCCGCATGGCCGTTATTGGGATGCGGTTCAATATGAATATCCGATGCTCCTTTGGTGAATGCTTCGCGCATGATTTGGTTTGCTAATCGTACAATGGCTGAGTCACTCTCTTTGATCTCGTGAGTTGCAGCCTGG
Source organism: uncultured delta proteobacterium (assembly GCA_903924805.1). GTDB lineage: Bacteria > Desulfobacterota > WTBG01 > CAIYCZ01 > CAIYCZ01 > CAIYCZ01. The sequence continues at coordinate 2,380 of CAIYCZ010000289.1, forward strand.
ATATCCTCTGCTTCAGCGTGCTCCACCGTATAGGCATCCCCGTTTTTTTCTGAAGTGTGGATATGCTCTCGTGAATAGTACTGTGTGGTTTCAATCAGATTGACAATATCCTCAGGCAGCCCGACAAGGAACTTAATCGTTTTGTTATTGCCATAATACTTGGTTACTAAATCGGTCTTGTTAAGGTTATGCGGGTCATCAATCACAATGCGTATGAGAGCTTCCTCCTCAGACAGGGGGGCACAGAGAAGTCTGGCAAAAAAGTCCAGATTACGGCCTCTCAGAAGAAATGAAGGAATGATCGCTCCTTCTTCATGCTGGTAAAAACCGCAGCAGTAATATTCACTGAGCGCTTTAAGGATGTAATCTTTGGAAATATTGAAATCGTCCATCAGGATATTTATCAGCTGCTTTTGTTCCTTCATTGCTTTTATTGAAGCCTGTGCGAGCTCTTTATCAGAAAGAAGATTGTTGGCAATCAGATATAAAAATTTCTCATGCTCACTTCGGGCTTCGCTCCTGCCGAAGTTTTGAAATGCATTTCCCAGGGTCTGGGCAATTTCCGATAAAGAGGTTTCGTCCTCCGGGGTAAAGAAATATCCGTTCTTCTTATTTATGAGCTGAATAACACCTTTTAATTGCTGATCATGGAGAATAGGAGCTGCAAGAATGGTCTGCGCCATGGCGCTGTTCTTTTCGTCTAATGATTGGCAGTGAAGGTGAGGATGCGCATGCTGTAATGCTACGGGATCGTGATTATTTCTGATATTGACCACCTTCCTGGTATACGCAGAAAATCCGGCCACGGTATGTGAATCTATCGGCAAGCGGATTTCCCTGATCTCATTTCCAACCTTTATTTTAGAACAGATTACATTCCTGTTCTCGCTCGTGTAGATTATAATTTGCTCAGCATCAAGAAGGGTTACAATATCATCCTTTATATCAAGAATGATCCTCTCCATAGACTCAGCAGCATAAATGCGATTAATAATCTCGCTCAGCTTAGCTTTATATTTCAGGTTGTGTTCAACATCGGTTATCGGGGGGCATGTTGCAGGATTGAAAAGAGAGACCTTCGTGAATTCCTGGCTTTTCGTTTTAAAAAGGTTTACGACATTCATCTCTGTCACCCCCCCCTTCTATTACGATATTTTGGAATTTTAATATTATTATATGATTTAGGTTTTTAGGAATTGCATATGTGAACCAAATAAAATTCACTTTATACTGACGCTTCTAATACAATTGTCGTTCGTGAAGGGGAAATATTAGGAGAAAATTAAAAGCACCGTGTTGATTTTTTATCCTTCATCCATGGTGACGATACAAGGATTCCTCACGCTTTTTTGTTGCGTCTTTATGTCTGGATAACGCACCACTAAAATGCCTTTATATAATTGTGCCTTAAATACCTTCAAATTATACCGAAGACACGGTAACAACTTGACAGTCTGCCGTTGTTTTATTAATATACACATATAGTTACACATATAAGGAGCTGTTATGAAACGCACCAATGTTATGCTTACCGACAGCCAGCACGCCCTGCTGGCCAATATGGCACGCCGGGAAGGCCGCACTCTGGGTGAGAAGATACGGGATGCTATAGATAAACTATATGTGCCGAAAGACTCCGTTGATAAAAAACGAGAGGTCGCCCTGCTGGCATATCAGGAAGGGTTTATCAGTCTGGGCAAGCTGTCTGAGGCCCTGGGGCTTGATCCTTTCTCGGCACGCGACTATTTGAAAGCCAAGGGAATTAAACTCAGGACTTTGGACAAAGAAGAGATAGGGGAAGACCTGAAAAATGCCTGAGGTTATTTTTGACAGTTGTGTGCTGAGCAATTTTGCCCTCATGGAGGGGATGCATATTTTAAAAAAACTGTATGCAGGCAGGGCATGTACAACTGATTTTGTCAGACTGGAAATACTTAAGGGCATTCACAGCGGGCATGAAAAACTTGCTGAAATTAATCAGGCAATAAAAGACGGATGGCTTGAGGAAAGAGCATTTAAAAGTCGAAGGGAAAAAGCTATCTTTGAAAAATTATCAACATCTCTTGGATCTGGTGAGGCTTCATGCATTGCTATAGCCCATAGCAGAGGGTATCTCTTTGCCTCCGATGACCGGGCTGCACGTGAAGAAGCCTCTGTGCTAACGGTTAAAATAACAGGAACCATAGGGATATTACTGAGAGGAATCAAAAAGAAAGTTATTGACCTCAACGAAGGTGAGAGGCTTTTGAAGCTTATGATTAAAGCAGGTTTCTTCAGCCCAATACGTTCTCTCAGGGAGATCGCATAATCCCACCGCTATTCCCTCACAACCGCTCAGAGCCTGCATGACCAGCTCAATTTTCTTTTCATCAGCAGTCAAATTCTGATCCCCTCCCTTGCTATCACTTTAGGATAAATCGGGGACAGCCATAGGATAAATCGGGGACAGCCACAGATTATTTCTTCTTAACTGGTCTGCCTGCTTTGCCCCGTATAAAGCTGCATTTAAACCGTTTCTCTAATCGTTTAACAAATCTTTCATCCCCTACCGGCCGTGTCCCGTAGGCCTCCCGCCGTATCGTCTCCAGAAACGCTTTCTCATCCGCCCCACGTAGATACCGTCGCCAATTCCCTATCAATTCCTTTATCATATCATCACCGGTTACCAGTGGATCGCTTTTTACCTTCCCCATATGCCACGCTGCACTTGACCATTGATACTGCCATGCCTCCTTCACGATCCCGGCACGCACCGGGTTCCGTTCCACATACCGTATCGCTGCCAGCAAATACCGCTCATCCAGCACATTTGACCCAAACCGTGCCTGCCATAAATGCCCCCGCCACTCCTGCCGCTTGTTTATCTGCCGGGTATATTTTACATGGGCATCGGAAAAGCACCGTGCCAGGGAATCCGCCTTCGTTGGTACCGCAATAACATGTACATGGTTGTCCATTAAACAATAGGCCCAGACCATAACCCCGTACCGTTCACAGGCATTTTTCAGAAATGACAGATAGGCCAGCCGGTCTTCATCGCTGAAAAACACTTCAAGCCTTCTATTACCCCGCTGGACCACATGATGCGGATATCCTGCTGCTACTACGCGCGCTGTTCGTGCCATAGTGTCATCCTTTACCCCATCACTGAGCAATTGTCAATAATAATCTGTGGCTGTCCCCGAT
>CAIYCZ010000290.1 GCA_903924805.1 uncultured delta proteobacterium
AGGCCTGCGGCAGGCTCGTCAAGGAGCAGTATTGCCGGCTCTGTGGCCAGCGCCCGGGCTATCTCAAGCAGCCGCTGGTTGCCGATGGGAATGCTGGAAGCAGGCCTGCCGGCGATATCCTTAAGCCCGACCATCTCGAGATAGAACAGCGCCTTGTGCTGCGTTACCGGTTCTTCACGCCTGGTCTGCGGAAGCCTCAGAGCAGCGCTCAGCATTCCGGAACGGGTTCTCAAGTGACGGCCAACCATCACATTCTCAAGGACGGTCATATTCCCGAAAATCTGCGCATTCTGGAAGGTACGGGCAAGGCCGCAGGAGGTTATCTCAAATGGCTTTAACCCGGAAATGACCTCCCGGTTGAGGAAGATACTTCCCCGTTCAGGAGCGTACATGCCGCTCACCACATTAATAAGGGTGGTTTTCCCCGCACCGTTTGGCCCGATAATGGCTGTTATGGTATTGCGCTCGACGAGGAATGTCAGGTTATCGAGGGCAACCACGCCGCCAAACTCTTTGCGTATATTTAAAGATTCAAGGATTATATCGCTCACTTTTCTGCTGCCCTGCCGCCTGTCCCGCGCACTTTCTTATAGGCCATCGCAAACCCCTGGGTAAGGCCTCCCGGTAAAAACATAATGATGAAGAGAAGTATGAATCCATACACGATCACGTCATAATCCTCAAACACCCGCAGATATTCCGGAAGCACCGTGAGGAGCGCTGCGCCAAGCACGGATCCCCATATATTCGCCATGCCGCCGACCACAACCATGGTGACCAGGAGAATGGAAAACATGATATTGCAGGTGGTGGGGCTGATGAATGTGACATAGTGGGCGTACAGGCTCCCTGAGATTGATGCAATAAGAGCGCTCAGAATGAACATCTGGATTTTCAGCCGGGCCGCGTTGACTCCCATGGCGGTTGCCGCAAGCTCGCTGCCATGAATGGAGCGGAGCGCCCTGCCTACCCGCGAGTTAATGATGTTGCTGGCAAGGATGAAAAAAACAATGAACAGTGCCCAGACAAAATAAAAATAGCTGACCTCTGTATCAAGGATAAAGCCGCCGAGCTGTATCCGGGGAATCTCGCCGAACCCTGACGGCCCGCCGGTGAGGTCAGTGGCAGCATCAAGAAAAATATTTACAATCTCGGCAAAGGCAAGTGTTGCCATGGCAAGATAGTGCCCTCTCAGACGCAGCGACGGGACACCGATGAGGTAGGCTACGGTTCCGGTCAGGAGCAGTGCCAGAACAAATGCAGCGCTGATCGGCACATGGTAGTGCACGGTCAGGATGCCGGAGGTATATGCACCGATCCCGAAAAATGCCCCGTGTCCCAGAGATATCTGTCCCGCATATCCCATGAGAAGGTTCAGTCCCATGGTAGCAATACTGTATATGCCGATAAAAATCAGAATGCTCAGGTAATAGGGGTTGCTAATAAAAAATGGCAGCAAAAACACTGCCAATGCAAAGATGAGTATTGAACCGTAGGTAGTGCGATTCATTTATTTCTCAAAAAGATTATTGAAAAGGGTTCAAGGATTCAAGGATTCGAGAAATTCACTGAATGAAATAACTAAAAATATAGCCACAGAAAACACAGAAACCCACTGAATGAAATAACTAGTGAACGGAAACCCTCCATGACTGATTTTTTGGGTTCGCCCTTGGGAATATG
>CAIYCZ010000291.1 GCA_903924805.1 uncultured delta proteobacterium
CCACGAGCAGGTATCTTTTGCAGCATTTACAGCAGCCCGGATTAATGCGGTACACGGAAACCCCTATGGCAAGATCGCAGAAATAGATTCAGGAATTCGATCCCGCAATCTTTCTGAAACCGAAGTTACTCTTGAAAAGTCAATAGGTCTCCCTATCGACTTAAATAATATAAATGCAAAACTAAGAACCAGTTTTACCATAGCAAAAAGTGCCCCTGTTTTTAAAGAGCCTGTATTCAACGGTTATAATTACGATAACTAACGTAACAAATGGGTACACCTTTGATTAACTCTTCAGAAAAAGGCTCTATAACCGTCCTGATAGGTTTTTTAACTCCCATCATGATTTTGATGGTGATTCTCGTAGTGAATATCGGTCAGCTCGTGTTTGACAAAATAAGGCTCCAGTATGTTGCTGATGCATGTGCCATTTCAGCAGCGACCGTGCAGTCAGCGATGCTCAATGAAATTGCAGACCTGAATAATGAGCTGGTACTCGAGTACGGCAACCTGATCGCAACACTTCATCAGTGGCCGGATAGATGGTGCGAGTTTGATTCCGGATACCGGGTCATCCAGGATTATCAAAGGAGATTTGCTTATATCCGCGGTTTGCAAAATCAGTCTTATATTAAATTTAACGATCAGGCGTTGAAAACAGCTGAATATGTCATGAGGGACAATGAAGACCTGACGAGCAATTCCTGGCGGATTGCATGTTATGTAACCCCCCCTGCATTGAATTATGAAGTCATATCACGAGGGGTTGACTTTAATTATTATGTGGGCGAGTGTTATAAATGTTATCCAAAAATTTGTTTATACTCTCCCGGTGCTGTTACCTTAAGGAAAAAGCTGTTCTGGTTGAACTTCAGCACTTCTGTGCCTGTAGAAATAAGGAAGGTCGGAACATCAACTGACTTCTCGTTATCGCTCATGCAGATTCCTGCACAGTATAGTGCCGGGGGGAATATTTTTGGCTATTTGCCTGTATTGCAGGCATATGCTGCGGCTAAACCCGCCGGCGGACATATTTACGATCGAAGGCCAAATTACAGGCCGGTGCTGATACGCTGAACAAAGGTTAAAGAATTTTCAGGGTTCCGTGATATGTCTGCAACTGCATTACACAGCGAGAAGGGACAGGCTGCAATAGAGTTTTGCATTATGCTTCCCTTCCTCGCCATGATTATGGTTTTCCTAATTACCATATATGACTTTATTGATGGGAATATAACTGCCCTGCATACAGCACGGTGTGATCTGCGAAATAAGATAGAGGGGATAGAAGCTAACAGCGGATCATTCACAAAAATAGCGGGCAGGGGTTTAGCGTACACGGAAATTCCCGGAAAGATGAAACTGGTGCTTGGCCAGGGGTTTTTAAGCAAAGAAATTAAAATCATTGGATTCGGGGGGAGCTATCAGGGCCTTCATAAAAGCCAGTACGGCACCGGCAATGGCGAAAGACAGAACATCTTTCTAAGCTATTAATAGATAGCAAGAGGTTATTATGCAGAACAAACGTGCGTTGTTGATTTCATTGGGTGTCGCTTTATTTGCAGTATTGATGATTTATTCTTACATTTCACAAAAAGAAAAAACTTTGCTGGAGCTTGCAACCCCTATCAGGGTAGTAGTAGCCATAAGAGATATACCCGAGGGCTCCAAGCTTGATGAAAATGTGGTGGAAGAAAGGCAGGTACCACGTAAATATGTTCAACCGGGCGCAATCTCCGAACTATCGATGGCTGTCGATAAAACGGTCATCGTACCTGTATTGAAAGGTACGCAGATTCTTGAATCAGTGCTCATGTCAGCAGGAGGGAGCCTTGCGGCAAAAGTCCCCACAGGCATGCGGGCGTTCAGTTGTGCTGTTACCGATGTTACGGCGGCTGCCGGGCTGATCAGGCCGGGCGATTTTGTGGATGTTATGGTGACTGTAGAAACGGGACATTTTCAGGAGGGAAAGACCATAAGTGATGAGATAATGACAAAGACGTTCCTGGAAAATGTGCTGGTTCTGGCGGTAAACCAGACTTCTTCTAAGGTAGCCACCATTAAATCAGCAGCTGATCAGCAAAATGCCCCCGGAAATATCTTTTCTAAAACAGCTCAGACACAGGAACAGACGATAAATCTGAGGACCATTACGTTCGCGCTGTCGCCAGAGGATACCCAGAGAATGAATCTTGCTCATGAAATCGGGAGCATATCGGTTGCACTGCGTTCAAGCTGGGATAGAGATCAGAGAAAGAACCTCCCCTCTCTAAAAGCTCAGGATTTTCTTGGCATACAGCGAAGTGTAATCCCCCGGTCAATCCCTCCCTGGATAGAAATAAGGGGCGCAGAGCAGAGAACAAGATATTGATATAAAAAAAGGAGTGATATCCCATGAAGCGTTCTTTTTTTACTGCTTTCAACTGGTTAGTGATGTTATCAATTATTTCCATTTCCGCATCCGCATTAGGTCAGGCTGCAGATCAGGATAATATCGAAATCGTAGCAGGCCAAAGCACGGTTGTAACCCTGGAATATAATGTTGGGAAAATTGCAACAGGAAACCCTGAGATTTGCAACGCGGTCAAGACTGGGGACAATGAGGTGCTCATTAACGCGAAAACGCCGGGGAAAACCAATGTCATCATTTGGGGACCAGACAACCGCAAGAAGGATTTAACGGTGAATGTTACCAGCGGCACTGATGCTAATGCCTATGCTTATGAATTGAAGCAGATGCTCAATGGCATCGAGGGAGTGAAGGTCAAAACAGTGGGGCGCCGCGTAGTCGTGGAGGGAGAGGTGCTCACCCAGTCTGATTTTGAGAAACTCAACAGGGTAGTTTCCGGAATGCATGATGTGGTAAACCTGGTTGAGTTGAGTCCCGTAATGAAAAAAATTGTTAAAGAAGAAATAACCCGGGCAATAAGCAAAGAGGGAATGCATAACGTCCATGTAACAACAGCAAAGGATAAATTTATCCTTACCGGTTCTGTGGGAAACGAAGATGGAGCCAGCCGGGCAGAAAAGATAGCTCTCGCGTACAATCCAAATATTGTCAACGCCATTCAGATAGTAAAAGTGGCGCCTAAACCGCTGCCGGTAATAAAACCGGTACTTATAGAAATGACTATGAACGTCGTGGAGATAGATAGGGATGTGTTGAAGGACTTGGGTGTTGCATGGAATCCGGATGGCTCACTTGCCGGAACCGGACAATACACAGCGCAAAAGGGTTCAACCCCACAAATGGGCGGGGGTTTTTTTGGCACGCTGTCAAATTTGTTTCCCAAGATGAGAAAGATACAGGCAGATGGCAAGGGAAGGTCTCTGATGCAGCAGACCCTCATAACAAACAGCGGCGGAACCGCCAACTTTTTTGCAGGCACTGAAATCCCCATTCCCATTGCTCAGGATGGCGGCACCATGTCTGTTGAATATAAAAAGGTGGGGGTGACCTTGAACTTCTCTCCCAACCTTGACGAAGAAGATACCGTTGTGAGCCCCGTGAAAATAGAGTCGAGCACGGTCAGGGGTGAAGGGCCCATGGGAGCACCAATAATAGGCAGCACCCAGTTAGATACGGTTGTAAGCGTCAAAAGCGGCAGCAGCATTGCTCTGGCAGGTCTTATCGGTCAGAGAGAGGCAAATTTAATGTCAAGCACGCCGCCTGGCGGTGACTATTCCCTCTTTCAATCAAATAAGGGGGAAAGACGATCAGCACAAACAAGAGAGGTCCTTATCTTTGTTACTCCAAAGATCCTTGGAGGCGCCCAGGAGGCAGTCAAGGGAATTGGCGGAAAAGTTGATGAATCATTTAAACAACAGGAACTGGAAAATCTAAGCAAGCCTAAAAAATAAATTCTCTCCCCGGCTTTATTTATTGGGAACTCTCATTGCTTTATAGTGTAAATGCCCAAACGTTATTGTTAGGGTGTGGAAATTTCATTGCTTGGTGACCCACTTTAATTGTATTTAAATAAATGTATCCGCAGAGAAAACTGTAGTCATTATAATGGCTGGTCACATACTATCCATATACAGCTCAAAGGGCGGTGTCGGAAAAAGTTTCATTGCTGCTAATTTAGCTGTTGACATCCA